>CAYPQJ010000101.1:0-14869 GCA_964412835.1 uncultured Desulfobacteraceae bacterium
GCCGCCCGGTAGGAAAGCGCTCGGGCCGCCTCGATTTCGGTTCCCATCTGTGCGATGTTGTTCTGAATGGCCTGGCGTTTACTCAAAAGCTTACCGAAAGTGGTTCGCTTCTTGGCGTAATCAATGGCCAAATCCAGCATTTTCTGGGCCAGGCCTATCTCACAAAATGAAATGGATATGCGGCTTAAATGAAGCATTCCGAACGCCACGTCCAGGCCCTTGCCTTTTTCACCCAGAACGTTGGATGCAGGCACCCGACAATCCTTATAGATGACGTGGTGATGTCTGGGGCCCACACACCCCATCATTTTTGCCATGCGTTTCAGGACCAACCCCTTGCATGGAGCATCCACCAGAAAAGAAGTGATCCCTTCCTCGGTGGCGGCAAAGGCATAGATGAGTTTGGTGTATCCGGGAAACAAGGTAATCAGCCATTTCTGCCCGTTTAGGATGTAGTCGTCACCATCTTTTGCGGCTTTAGAGTTGATGTCTTTTCCGGTACCCGCTTCCGGTTCAGTCAGGCTGTTGGCGGACCAAATTTCGCCCGTTGCCAGTTTGGGAAGATATTTCTGTTTCTGTTCTTCATTTCCAAAGTAGAGTAGTGGCCGCCAGAAAAGACCGTTCATGGTATGGGCGATGAGCCTTACCGTGGCATAGGCCTTGGACAGTTCTTCCAAGACCGTAAACCATTCGATGGCGCTCCACCCTTCGCCACCGTATTCCTTGGGAATGGTAAGGCCGAAAAAACGGAATTGACCGTTTCGAAGTTCTTCCACAAGTTCTTCCGGAATACGCTCTTCTTCTTCCAGAGGTCCGGACATGGGGTTCAAGACATTTTCCACCCAGTCGCGAGCCTCGGCTTTCAGTTTCAAAATATTTTCGGGTAAACTGAAATCCATATTTTTCTCCTTATATTTTTTTTAACCGATCATGGTCAGGCCACCATCAATGCTAAGCACCTGGCCTGTCAAATACCTGGAGTCTTCACCCACAAAGAAAGCCACCACATCCGCCACGTCTTCGGGGGTACCGAGACGCCGGAGTGGAATGGCCCGGGTGACCGCTT
Organism: uncultured Desulfobacteraceae bacterium; assembly: GCA_964412835.1. Taxonomy (GTDB): domain Bacteria; phylum Desulfobacterota; class DSM-4660; order Desulfatiglandales; family Desulfatiglandaceae; genus NaphS2. Next base: position 1,067 of record CAYPQJ010000101.1, read on the forward strand.
CGGTCACTTTTTTTCCCTTTTCACCGTCATGGAGTTTGTCCCAGAGTTCCGTGTGCACCGGCCCGGGGCTGACGGCGTTCACTCGGATGTTATATCGCGCCAGCTCTTTGGCCAAAGCCTTTGAACTGGCCATGATAGCAGCCTTGGTACCACAGTAGAGGACCTCGCCGGGATTTCCGATCCGTCCCGCATCGGACCCGAGGCTTACGATGTTTCCGCTTTTCTGTTCAATCATGTAGGGAATACAAGCGTGAGAGACGTTTAGAAAGCTTCGATAGTTGACATCAATGATTTTGTTCCAGATAGACTCATCCGTATTGACAAACACTTTGGCAATATCGATACCGGCATTGTTAATCAAAATGTCAATGGAACCGCAGGCATCCTTAATCGCCGCCACACATGTTTTGACCTTCGCGTAATCGGTAACGTCACATGCCAGCGGCACAGCCTTTACCCCAAGATCCCGTGCTTCTTTGGCTGTCTGATCGCCCTGCTCCTGCTGAAGATCCAGAATACCAATATTCGCGCCGTCTTTTGCGAGTCTGAGTGCAATGGCCTTACCGATACCTTGAGCACCGCCTGTCACAATCGCTGTTTTTCCTTCCAATCCCATAATTCAGACCTCCTGATCACTGGTTATTGAGCTTTTCTTCGATATCTTTTTTGAGTATTTTCTTGTCCGCTTTTCCGGCAGCAGTGAGTGGCATCTCCTGAACCACCTCGATCCGAGCCGGATAAAAAACCCTGGATGCCTCCACTTTCCTCAAATGGGCAACAATTTCTTCGTGGGTAATGGACGTCCCCCGGGCCGGTTTGATGTAGGCGCACACCACTTCTCCCAGGTCTGCATCCGGCATGCCCACGGCCGCCACGTATTCAACTTTTGAATAGGTGGAAATAGCGTCTTCCACGTCGCGTGCCGCTATATTTTCGCCGCCTCGAATGATGATATCCTTGATCCTTCCGGTAATGCGAACGTACCCATTTTTATCGATGGCGGCCAGATCTCCCGTGCGGAAATAGCCGTCCGGAGTAAATTCCTTCTGGTTCGCCTGGGGATTGTTGAAATAGCCTGTAAACACCCCCGGCCCTTTTGCAGCCAGCTCCCCTTCAACGCCGGGAGCCGTTTTGTTCCCATTTTCGTCCAGAGTTACGATATCATCGTAAGGACAACAAGGATGACCGATGGTGCCGAACCGAATTTCCACCGGATCATCCGGTCGGGATTGACATAAAGGCCCTTCCACCATGCCGAATGCGTTGATGTAACGGGCGCCGATTTTTTCCTCCACCTCCCGCACCAGGTCAGGCGGGCTGTTGGCAGCACCCACATAAATCTTTTTAAGGGATGCGAGATCAAAATCAGCGAGATTTTCATATTTCACAATTCGGCTGATAAGGGTGGGAACCAGACCCGTGCAGGTGATCTTCTCATCCTGAACCGTACGGCAGAAATCCTCAGGATAAGTGGAATCCTGCACCACAATTTTTGCCCCGTGAAACACCGAGCCACATACGCAAACCAACAGCCCCAGGTTATGCCCCACGGTGGCCACAACCAGACAGGTATCCGTAGGATTGATGTCCCATGCCATGGATTTGTATTCTATGTTGCAGATATAATCGTTGTGGGTTCTGGGAGCTCCTTTGGGCAGACCTGTGGTCCCCCCGGAGGGGAGGATCTGGCAAACATCCCCGGGATCCGGGCGTGCCTGTTCCAACGTCGCTTGGACTACGGCGAGGGCCGCATTGGATTTCAACAGATCCTCTAATTTCAAGTCTTCCGGAGAAGCATCGCCTCCCACCAGGATGACCTTTTCAAGGTTTGAGTTTTCCCGCTTCACCTGTTGGATAACAGGCTGAAAATCGGTCTTTCTATATTTGGAAGGAACAATCCAGCCCCTGGGCCGGGTCAGTTGCGACAGATGAACGATTTCCCGGGCCGTATGATTGACGGTGAGCAACACCATCACCAGACCCGCCTTCTGCAGGGCAAAATAGGATATGACAAATTCCGGCCAGTTGGGAAGCTGAAGGAGCACGGTATCCCCTTTCTCAAACCCCTCCTGGATCAAATTATAAGCCATCCAATCCACCTGCTCGCGGAGTTGAGACCAGGTATACCGCTTTCCCGGTCCCACCAGCGCTTCCCGTTCAGGATAAAGATCGCAGGCCTTATCGAACATATCCCCCAGCGTCAATCCCAGCCACCATCGCCGTTTGTTGTAAAGCGTTGCTGCGCTCGCATCGTAGGGTGTAAACCCTTCAAAAACCATTTCTTCATCTCCTCTTCTTAAGGATTCGGCGGCGATGTACTCCCGTCCTTTTTCTGCCATTGAAAGCAGGTGACTTCTTCAAAGGCGCCTTCCGCTTCCCGACATTTGTTGCAGTAGATGCACTTGACAATCTCTTTTTCCCGGCCTTCCTGCGACTTCTTGGGCCAGTAGGGATCCGCCAGAATGGGTCGGGCAATAGCTACCATGTCCGCTTCGTCGTTCTGCAGAACGCTTTCAGCAACTTCCGCCGTTGGAATGCGACCGGCGGTGATAACCGGGATGTTGAATCCTGCCTCATTAATAGTTTTCTTGATTTCAGCAGCCAGGTAGACATTCACTTTTTCGGGCATCCACATTGGCGGCATGGAGCGATGACCGCTGTATCCCGTGTAAGGGTCCAGGGCTTCGCCTTCTTCCGGAACCGCATCCTCGAACTTCCCTCCTGCTGAAATACTGATATAATCGATCCCCAACTCTGCCAGGCGCAAAGCGATGGCTTTTCCCTGGGTCAAGCTGTTACCGCCCAGGGCAAACTCATCGCCATTCATACGCGCCCCAAGGATAAAATCATCGCCCACGGCTTTCCGGGTCGCTTTCACCACTTGTTCCGCCAGCAACATCCGTTTTTTCAGGGATCCGCCGTATTCATCTTTTCTGTGGTTATATCGTGAGAGCATGTAGGCCATGGTGTACGCATGGGCATAATGAAGTTCCACAGCATCAAATCCGGCGGTTCTGACCCTTTCGGCGGCCCTGGCAAAGAGTTCCGGAATCTCCTGGACCTCTTCCTGAGTCAAATCGTTTACGGTCTGGCGGTAACCGCTTCTGGCAATCTTCAAAAAATGAATAATCTGCGGTGCAATTTTGGAATCCGTTTCCCCGTGAAAACGCTCCGTCAACTGCTTCATTCCCGGGATGAACTCATCCTCACTCAAACGCAACAACTGGCCGCTTTTCTGTTTTTTTACGGATACCGCTTCCGTCACCACGATTCCGGCGCCCCCCTGACCATAAAGAACATACCGGTCGATGAGCGCATCGGTCACTTCCCCTTCGGTGGTGGCCAGCCGCGTCACAACCGGTGGCATCATGATGTGATTGTTGAGGTTTAATTTGTTGTTGATGGTAAAAGGCTCAAAGAGTCTCATTTTCATTTCCTCCTAAGCCACATTTGATTTCCATGGCTATACTTTTCTTATGCTTCCCAAATACTTGCATAGTTTCTGATAAACAATCGGCCTTAACAAACTTAAGAAGGCGCCGCCTCGCTCTCAAACGGAACGGGACGGCGCTTCAATATACTTACAACCCAAATGGCCTACGGCATGGGGGGCAGGTGGAAAATTTCTTCCAGGTTTTTCCCAAGAATCATATCGATTTCATCCTGGCTCAGACCGGCCTGATCGCCCAGATCTTTGACTGCCTTGATGGCGCCTTCAGGATCGCCCACTCGGTGAGCATAGTCGGTCCCGATGCACATTTGTCCGGCGCCAACCCATTCCAGACAGCACTTCATGGCGGGAAGATAAAAGGATGTTGTATCTGGGTAAACCCTCGTTTTATAGGTAATATCCGGTGATTCGGAAAGTTCGATCCCCCATTCCTTTCCATACCCCTTATAAGAATCCTCCAATCTGCGCACAAAATAGGGAACCATGCCGCCCAGATGTCCGTGAACCAGCGTCAGTTTCTTGAATTTCTCAAACAGTCCCTGAAAAATCATGCTGACCACCGCCATACTGGTGTCAAGCGTATAGCCCCAAAGCTGATAGGGAATCTTCACCGCGTCCATAACGGAGGCCGTAAGCGGATTGGCCGGGTGGACCAACATGGGCATTTCGTATTTGTCCGCAATTTCGTAGATACCATGGAACTTATCCAACCATACGGGTTCTCCCGCGAAATTAGAGAACATCTGCACGCCTTTTGCTCCCATCTCATGACATCTTTCCAACTCCTTGCAGGCATCATCGGGAACCTGCCAGGGAAGCGTCGCCAGGAAGTAGAAACGCCCGGGATAATCTTCCTGCGCTTTGACCAGCGCATCGTTACACTTCTTGGCCCAGTATATCCCCTTTTCAGGCTCCAATGTTTCCGGACCCGGAATGGTCACACTCAGCAGTTGAGTGTCGAGACCCGCTGCGTCAAGATCTTTGATCCTGGCATCCAATTCATAATGCCCCGCTCGATCAATATGGCAACAGGCAACGCCTTTATAATAGCCTCGGTAATGCGTGCCGCCATCATGTCTCATGTAAGGGGTTTCATCGTCGCTTCGGGTCATCAGATACTCAAGGTATTCTTTCGGGTACCAATGATTGTGTGCGTCTACAGTTCTTTGTGCCATTTTTTTCTCCTTTCAATTGAGAAATAAGGGTTTTAAGAGGGTACTCCTAAAATCTTAAAAGGGTACTCCTGTTGGATAAGCTGTTTCTATTACCAGTGCTGCAGCCCTGAAAAAACAGGGTCAGGTTAATCCCGCAACCGGTAAGCCAGTCGCCAGTCGTGCTTCTCGAGGGCTTCCCAGAAATCGCTATGGCTATCCTTCCAATTGGGGCCAAAGCGCTTTTCATAATAATCACCCATTCGCTCCAGCCATTTAAGCCAGTAGTTTTCACCCTTTTCCCTGGCTTGCAATACGTCATTCAACACGGATTCGATATCGACCATCTTTTCCTTTGGAACAAAAAAGGCAGCGCCCTTTTTGTAGGATTTAATGGTATTTTCAAGGGTCAATGCATTGGCTGTCAACATGATTGCCAGCAGGTTCTTTTCACCAGCGATTTCCAGAAGCCCATAGCCATTGACACCCATGATATCCAGAATGACCATATCGAAGCTTCCGGACATCATCAGTTCTTTGGCCTGATCGAAAGAAGACGCACGAACCAGCTCGCACATGCCCAGCAGCTCTTCCAGTGCTTCCAAAACATCGGGCTCATCATCGACGATGAGAATCTTTTTTCCTTTCAATCGGTCTTTATCCGCCACGACTACCCCCTTTACTGCTGAACCGGTTTTCTGATTTCATGAACTTACGAAACCCTTCATCCTTCTGCTTTTAATGTTCGAATATTTCGACTCTGCAAAATGTAGAGATCCCCCTCCGCATAGGCCCATTCGATGTCCTGAGGAGCCCCAAACAGTTCATCAATCTTAAGACCGATTCTTCCCAGCTCTTCAGCCTGACCATCGGAAAGGGTGACCGCGTCCATTTTATCGGGCGCCACTGCCATTTCTTTTCGGCCGTAACCTTTTTCCTCGTCAAAAGTTATAATGAGTGTCTTTTTGGAAATTTTCTTATCTTTAATTTTCAGGGGGGACTTGCTCAGCAGATAGAAATCATTCATGGATTTTCCGGATACCACGGATTCTCCCAGCCCCCAATTGCTTTCGATGACAATCTCCTCCCGGTTGCTGCTGATGGGATTGGCCATGAACAGTACGCCGGCGATCTCCGAATGCACCATTTTCTGTACAATGGGCGCAATCAGCCCCAGGTGATGTTCCACGTTTTTGTGGTGACGCGTGAGGGTAGCCCGTGTGGTCCACAGGGATGCCCAGCACTTCCGGACATGTTCGATGATCTCTTCTTCCCCTTTGAGATAATGATAGGTGTCCATCATGCCCGGAAAGGATGAGATGGCGCTGTCTTTAACCGCCACCGAAGAACGAACGGCCACGAAAGGCGGCTCCGGATCTTCAAGAAATTTTACAGCTTCACTGATTTCCTGATGCAGATCCACCGGTATTTCAACCGCTGAGATCAGTTCTCTGATTTCAGCTGTTTTTTCATCCATACCGCCAAAATCCTCATAATCAAAACCGGCGACTATTTCGTCAATTCTGGGTTGTAGACCGCATTCCTTAATGAGATAGGGGAGGGCATCACTGGTCACACAAAAGCCCGGCGGCACATTGAAGCCCGCGTGGGTGAGTTCGCCCAGGTTAGCGGCCTTTCCTCCCGCTTCCTGGATGTCTTTCTTGGACATTTCCTCAAATTTCTTTACCAGCTTTGCCATTGCTCCCCCCGGTTTATTACTGTAAATTTGTAGATCGATTCGTTGGGCCGAGTTTGTCATGTCAATACAGCAAGGGCCGTGCCAAATAACAGGCAAAGCATAAACCACTGATATCCTTAGCTTATACACCCAATATCCATAACATATGGATTTTACTGAAATTTATTGTAAGCTACTAAATTTTCGATTCTTTTCGGCAATAAAACATGCAGCATGTTTGTTGCATGCAACATGTTTGTCATGCCGCAAGAAACCCCCTGCAAGACATTCAGGCAAAAAAATGCCTCGTATTGGAGCCATCAAAGAGAATTTACATTAGTTCGAAAATCAGGATAGATGGGTCTGGAAAGCTTGATGGTGAAGAGGGGTACAAAAAAGCCGGCTTCAGAAAAGCCGGCTTCAGGATATAAACCACAATCAGTGTCCGATTTCTAAGCCGCCTTCTCCAGCTTCACGGCACACACCTTAAACTCGGGAATTTTGGCTATGGGATCAAACGCAGGGTTGGTGAGCGCATTGACATCATCTTCCAGGAAATGAAAGGGTAAAAACAAGACGCCCGGATTCACCCGATCCGTGACCATCGCCTTGATCTTCACCTCTCCCCGCCTGGAGGCCACTTTCACCTCATCTCCCTCTAAAATGCCAAAGGTATCGGCATCCTCGGGATTCAATTCCAGGAACCCCTCCCGGATCTCCGCATCCAGCTGCGGGCAGTTCCGGGTCATGGTGGCCGTATGATAATGGGCAAACACCCGGCCCGTGGTCAACCAGAAGGGATACTCCTCATCCACAACCTCCGCCGGGGGTTTATGGCCAATGGCGTGAAATAGACCCTTGCCCCGGGCAAAAGCGTCTTCGTGGAGAAATTTGGTTCCGGGATGCTCCCGATCGGGACAGGGCCATTGCAACCCTTCACCCTCCAGACGATCATAGGCGATACCGCCGTAGGATGGGGTTAGCGTGGCGATCTCGTCCATGATGGCCGCCGGGGATTCGTAGTTCATTTCATATCCAAAACGGTTTGAGACGTCACAAATGATTTCCCAGTCCGCCCGTGCATCGCCCACCGGATCAACGGCTTTTCGAACGCGGTTGACCCGCCGCTCCGTGTTACTGAAGGTACCGTCCTTTTCAGCAAAACAGGCCCCGGGCAGGACCACGTGGGCCATTTGCGCCGTGGGGGTCAGAAAAATATCCTGAACCACCAGCAACTCCGCTTTTGCAAGGGCTTTTTTCACATGGGTGGTATCCGGATCGCTCTGCACCGGGTTTTCCCCCATCACATAGAGGGCTTTCACGGAACCGTCGCTGAGGCCATCCAGCATTTCCGGAACCGTTTTCCCCATCTGGTCGGAAAGATCGGTCTGCCAGGCATCGGAGAATTTCTTCTGGCTGTCAATGGTGGTTACCGGCTGATATCCCGGATATACATTGGGCAGGGCGCCCATGTCGCAGGCACCCTGCACGTTGTTCTGTCCCCGCAGGGGATTCACGCCCGTGGATTCCCTGCCGATATTTCCGGTCAACATGGCCAGATTTGCCAGGCTCTTCACATTGTCCACGCCGGTGGTGTGCTGGGTAATGCCCATACAGTAAATGATGGTGGCGGTTTCTGCGGTACCGAAATATTCCGCGGCTTTAATGATGTCTTCCGCCGGGACGCCCGTAATCTCCGCGGTTTTTTCCGGCGTATAGTCTTCGATAATTTTCTTAAATTCCTCAAACCCTTCGGTGCGCGCTTCGATGAAGGCCGGGTCATGCCATTTCTGGTCCAGTATCACATGCATCATGCCATTGAGCAACGCCACATCGGTTCCCAGATTATGGCTAAGATGAATGTCGGCTTCAGCGGCCAGCTGAATTTTTCTGGGATCGGCAACCACCAGTCTGGCGCCTTTCTGTTTGGCTCTGAAAATCCGGGTGGCCACCAGGGGATGGCTCGATGTGGTATTGCTCCCGATCACAAAGATGCATTCGGCATCCTTGATCTCGTCGATGGAATTGGTCATGGCGCCACTTCCGAACGCTGCGGCAAGACCTGCCACAGTGGAAGAGTGTCAGAGGCGCGCGCAGTGGTCCACGCTGTTGGTTCCCACCGCGGCACGGGCGAATTTCTGGAGCAGGTAATTCTCCTCGTTGGTGACCTTGGCGGAGGACAAAAAAGCAATGGCATCGCCGCCATGGGATGCTTTGATACTTTTCAGCTTGGACACCGTGTAATCCAGGGCTTCATCCCAGGAAACTTCCACCAATTCACCATCTTTTCGAACCAGCGGTTTGGTTAAACGTTTGGGGCTCTGAATGAATTCATGGACATTCCAGCCTTTAATGCAGAGCTTCCCCTGGCTGACCGGATTGGTCTTACAGGGAATGGTATCGATAACCTGACCGTCAAGCACCTCCAGATAAAACCCACATCCGCAACCGCAATAGGTGCAGGTCGTCAGTACGGTCCTATAGTCCATGAGTACTCCTCTCTTTTCTCTATACCTCAATACCGGCACCCAGATTGTTCAAGGGGGACTTCCCTTTCGTAATCCCCGGGCGATACTGGAATTGGTCGTCAATAATATCCGCCACTTTCTTATACAGGGTGCGAAGGGGAATGTCCGCCGGACAGGCCTCATTGCAGAGCCCGCAATCAATGCAACGGCCCACCATGTGGATGGCCCGTGTCAAGTGAAAAACCGGGATTTCAGGCGGAATAGCGCCCGTTGAGACCAGGTTGTCGTCTTCCAAAGCGCATTCTTTGCAGAAACACATGGGACACACATCCCGGCACCCATAGCACTTGATACATCTGGAAAAGACATCCGCCCAATAGTCGAATCGCCCCGGCAGATCGAGGTGGTCGATTTTGGCCACGGATAGCGCCTCAACCCCTTCGGTTTTTTCACCTTCCACAAATTCATCGGGAAACGGTTTCCGGCACTCGCAGTAGGCTGCCAGCATGGGCGGACAAGCCACGCCCACCGGGACCACTTTTTCCTGTTTCAGTTGGTTCCAGGTGAAAAGGGATTTCAGCCCGCGCTCATCACAGCCCCGCACCAGGACGCCGAAAGTCTCATCCGGGTATTTCAAGGCGATGTGTATGAGTTGTTTATTCAGAGAATACCGGGTATCCCCAGGCTGTTCCCAATCCCCCACCACCAGATGATCCAGATCGTTTTCATCGGTGAAAAGGTGGGGACCCACGTGGCCATATTTATTGCTCAGGCCTAAAAAACCACTTATTTTCCCTGAACTTAACAGTTCTTTGACCTTGTTTCTTACATTTTCACTCATGGAAATTTCCTAACCCGAACGCACAGCCGGGAGCAAAAAGGTTGGGGTGACAAAATGGCGTCAAGCAGCGCGAAGCGCCTTTTCCGGTTGCTTCAAGGGAGACGGGCCCATTGCCTTGAGACTGTCAATGAAATCGATGACTTCATGGGCAAACTCCGGCCCCTCCGCCGATGAGATCCATCTGGACCTGAGCCGGTCCGACTCGATCCCCACAAAAGCCAGCAGCTCTCTCATGAAACTGATTCTTTTTTTGGTCGCATAATTACCATACAGGTAATGGCAGTCGCCCAGGTGTCACCCACCCACAAAAACGCCGTCCACGCCCTGTTGAAATGCCCTCAGGATATGATGAGGGGACACACTACCGGAACACATGACCCGAACAGTCCTGATGTTCGTTGGGTACTGCAGTCGACTAACCCCAGCCAGGTCAGCAGCGGCGTATGCTCACCACGTACACAAGAAGCAAACGATTTTGGGTTCAAAATTAACGTCACTCATAATTGATCCTCGTAAATTTAAAGAACAGCTAAACTCAGCAAACCGCCTTGATCTGGCTCAGCAACTGCTGCGGTTTGTAACCCTTCAGCGTGGCACTCTGAGAGGGACATGTGGAGGCGCAACACCCACACCCCTTGCAAAGAATCCGGTTCACTTCGCAAATACCTTTGTCGGGTAGAAATTGTATGGCGTCATAGGGGCACATCTCGACACAACCCAGGCATCCCACACAGGTATCCCCATTGATCTCCGCGACGATGGCGCTGGTGACCAGTTTGTCTTTGAAAAGGATGGTGCCGATCCTGGATGCCACCCCCAGGCCCTGAGATGTCGCCTCTTCCACATTGGCGGGATAACGGGCGGAGCCGCAAAGGAATATGCCGTCCGTTGCAAAATCAAGGGGCCGCAATTTGGCGTGGGCTTCCATAAAAAAGTTATTCTGATCAATGGGCACCCTCAACAGCTTGGACAACTCCGGTGCGTCTTCCCGTGGGACCAGAGGCGTCGACAGAACCACCAGATCGCAGGAAACGCTTTCGGTCTCTCCGGTGAGCACCTGAAAAAAACGAACCTCCCCGTCTTTGACTTCCGGTGGTTGCAGGGGGTCGTAGACATCAAAGCGAACACCCATTCCCCGAGCATCCCACAGCATCTTCTCTTTTTCAGTGCCGTACATCTGCATGTCCCGATAGAGTACATGCACATGGGCATCGGGATTTCGTTGTTTGATAAACTGCGCATTCTTAACCGCAGTCTGGCAGCAAATACGGGAACAATATTTCCGGTCTTCAGAACGGGCGCCCACACATTGAATCATGACCACCCGCTCGGCATCGAATGTGCCGTCGGAAAACCGCTCTTCCAGTTCAGCCTGGGTTATAATATGTTTGCCGTCATATCCGTAAAGGCCCTCCGGCACCAGAGGCAGCGCGCCGGTTGCCACGGCAATACACCCCACCAGCTCATCCACGGTGGAACCGTCTGCCTGACGAATGCCGATTTCGTAATTGCCGATATATCCACCCACCGTTTCCGTTTCGGCGTTCAGATAGATCTTCACGTTCGATTTTGAACCCACGCTTTCCACCAGGGCGGCCACCCGATCGGACGCTTTCTCTCCTCCGAACAGGCAATCAATCCGGTTCAGGAAGCCCCCCAGTTCGGACGCTTTTTCCACCAGAACCACATCCAGGCCCATATCCGCCAGGGTCTCCACAGCAGAAAGACCTGCCACGCCACCCCCGATCACCAGTGCCCTTGGGGTTAAATCGGCCTCGATCTCCTCCTGCGGCTCAAGGAACGTCGCTTTGGCCACGGCCATGCGCACCAGATCCTTGGCTTTTTCGGTACCCGCTTCTTTGTTTCCCATGTGCACCCACGAACACTGGTCGCGAATGTTGGCCATTTCAAACAGGTATGGGTTCATGCCTGCCTGGGCGCACGAGCTGCAAAAAAGCGGCTGGTGGGTTCGCGGGGAGCATGACGCCACCACCACCCGGTTCAGATCATTTTCCTTAATCCCATTCATGATCTCACCGATACCGGCTTCAGAACAGGTATAAAGGTTCTCTTTGGCGTATACCACACCGGGAAGGGTAGCTGCGTAACGGGTCACTTCCGGGCAATCCAGATGTCCGGCGATGTTTGAACCGCAATCGCAGATAAACACGCCGATCCGTTGGGCTTCCGCATTGGATTGTTTTTCTTCTGTCTTATGGCTCATGCTGGCAGACTCCTTCATGATGCTTTGCGCATTTCAGATCTCATCACCGTCCGCGCCGCTCGGGCCGCCGCCCCGCTGGCCTGGGCCACGGATTCCGGAATATCAATGGGGCTGTGTGCACAACCACAGGCAAAGATACCGGGTCGGGTTGTGTCCATGGGTTGGGACGGGTCGGTTTTAAAAAATCCGAAAGGGCTCAGCTCGACACCGAGAATCTCCGCCAATTCGGGATTGCCGCTGGAGGGAGCGCAGGCCGTGGCCAGAACCACCAGATCAAAGGCCTCGCTCTTCACGATGCTCTCGCGGGTATCCTCGTAGGTCAACACGGGGTCACGGTTGGGCCCTTCGTTGATCTCGGCGATCCGTCCCCTGACATAGGTGATGCCGGACTGATCACCGCCCCGCACCTTATATTCCTCAAAGCCTTTTCCCACGGCACGAATATCCATACCAAAAATGGTTGAGGTGGTTTCCGGTTCATGTTCTCTGGAGATAATCGCTTCTTTGATGGAATGCATACAGCAATAACCGGAACAGAAGGGGTAGAATCGAAAATCCCGGGAACCCACGCACTGAACAAAGGCCAGTTTCTTGGCGGTCTGAAACCCTTCGGCCCGGGCTTCGAGTTTTTCGAGGGGTTCTTCAATGGTCAGATGCTTTTCATATTTCTGTGCCCATTTCCCTCTGTCATTATCGTCTTCATATTCACCTTTCTGAAATTTAACGTAGAAGTCGGCGGACGATTCACCAAACTTTTCTTCCAGTTTCTTCAGCTGCTTCAGTGATTTCCCATGGGCTTTTTTCAGGGTTTCAATCTCCGCTTCCACCGCCAGATCCGATGGGCGATCCAAATGGCCGCCGGTGGGACCGCTGGCACTCAGCAGCCTTTCAAACTCTATGGCCGTCACCACATTGGGGATTTCACGGTACTGATATTCGGGAATACGGGACGGATCAAACACCTCATAACCGGAAGCCACAATAACGGCCCCCACATCCAGTTCAATGGTTCGGTCCTTCTGGTCAAAATTAACGGCATTGGCCTGGCAGACCTTGGCGCAGATGCCGCACTTTTTACCGTTCAACTGCCGACAGTGATCCGGATCAATGGTATGGGTGGACGGGATGCCCTGGGCAAACCAGCTGTAGATGGCCCTGCGGGTTCCCAGACCTTCTTCAAAGGCATCGGGAATCACAGTAGGGCATTTCTCCTTACAGGCGCCGCAGCCCGTGCACTTGTCTTCGTCAACATAACGGGCCTTCCGGTTGACAGAAACCTTGAAGTCCCCTTCCTCCCCTTTGACGTCCAGCACTTCGGAATAAGCCAGAAGTTCGATATTGGGATGTCGACCGACATCCAGCATCTTGGGCGAAAGGATTCAGATGGCGCAGTCGTTGGTGGGGAATGTCTTATCCAATTGCGCCATTTTCCCGCCGATACTGGGCAATCGTTCCACCAGGTGGACCTTGAACCCCATCTCGGCCAGATCCAATGACGACTGGATCCCGGCAATGCCGCCCCCAATTACAAGAATATCCTTACTCACGGTCATTCTCCTATTTATATCTTCGATTATCTCGCAACGTAGGGGCGAATAATTATTCGCCCCTACTAAGCCGCCTGCTTCAACGTGGCGGACCCCAAGGAACGGATCTTATCCGTAAACTCCCTGGCCACCTCGGCAAAGCGGGTGCCTTCAGCCGAGGAAATCCATTCAAGTCTGAGCCTTTCCGGATCGATACCCAGGATTTTGATCAGCTCCTGTGTTAGGTTAAACATTTTTTCCGCTTTTACATTACCATCCAGGTAATGACAGTCGCCGAAGTGTCACCCGGCCACCAGAACGCCATCCGCACCCCGTTGAAACGCTTTGAGAATAAAATTCGGGTTTACCCTGCCCGAACACATCACTCGAATAATTCTCATGTTGGGCGGATATTGAAAACGGCTCACCCCTGCCAGATCAGCGGCAGAATAGGCGCACCAGTT
>CAYPQJ010000102.1:0-14827 GCA_964412835.1 uncultured Desulfobacteraceae bacterium
GTAAAGTCCGCCATAAACCGGCCCCCGTTTTCAAACTGGATCATCCCGTATACGGCCGGCGGATCCACCGATACGGCCAGCAGGTCCCCGGTGAAACTCTTAATGAATGCCGGCTCATCCTGGAACGCGTAGTCATCCTGGGTGTGAAAGGCGCCACAGTCCGGGTTCACACAGATATCCATCTTCGGAAACTGGGGGGTTCCGCACTCCGCGCACCTGCCGCCCACCAGACCCAGAAGCATCTTACGCTTCCGCCACAGCACCGTCATGGCCGTCTGGGTGGGGGCCTCGGCCCGTATCCCCATCTCCGTCTTGATCAGGTCTCTGAACTTGAGGAATTTGGCGTAATTGTCCTCGGTCTTTTTATTGGCAAGGCTCCCCGTAATGCCCCTTCTGGAAGGAAGATTGGCCATATGGTCGGTGACCTGGAAGTAGAGGGCGTCACACCCCTGGCCGAATCCCGCCACCACGATCTTGTCGCCGGGTTTGGCCTTTTCAAGGGCCGATATGAGCATGACAAAGGGGTGTGCGGCGCCGGTCTCGCCACAGACCTCGTGAAAATTGTCCACCACTTGATCCGGTGACGCCCCCAGCTTCTTGGCTATTTTCCGATGTTCGGCCTTGAAAAAGCAGGGGAAGACCAGGGTATCCACGTCATCCATGGAGATGGAGAGTTTGTTGAAAAGTCCCGTGACCGCCTCGGGTATGATTCTGGAATAGCCTTCATCCCTCACCCAGCGCTCCTCCCACATGTAGTCATAGTCGTTTTGTGACCCGCGATAGTGGTCCACGAAATCATAGGACACGGAATAGCTCCCCTTGAATTCCGCAATCACGTCCGTATCGCCCAGCAGCAATGATCCGGCACCGTCACCGAACCACATTTCGTAGAAGTAGGCGGCCCGCGCCTCCCGTTTATCCGATGCCGTTACCAGAATGTTATGCCGCTCCCCACCCTTGATGGCCTCCAGGGCCGTGACCAGGGCGCTGGTGCCGCACTTTAGCGATGTTGTAAAATCTCCCGTTATGATATCGTCCCTCAGATTCAAGGCGGTCTTCACCACGCCGGCGCAGGAACGATCCGAAAAAGGGAGGGTAGTGGAACAGAGGTAGTGCCCGTCCACCAGGGATCTATCGATCCCTTTCAGACAGTCTCTGGAAGCCTCCATAGCCATGGTCAGAGTGTCTTCATCCCAGTTGCAAAAGGAGCGTTCCCCCTGGGCCACCAGGACGATGGCAGGGGCGAACCATCCCATACTCTGATAAATGCTCATACGGTTAAGCCTCAACCTCGGGATGTACCCGCCGTACGATTTTATACCGATCATTGGTTATCCTCCTATTTCATTAAGGGGCATGGCCTGGGTCTCGCCTAAAATTTAAAGAGTTTTTCGATCAACTGGGACTTCATCAGATCCCCGCCGATCTTTATCTTTCCGCTGGTGTAAGCGATCATGGCGTTCAGTTCCCCTGAGATCATCTTCACAAAATCATCATCCCCCATTTCGATAGTGGTGGTGGGGGCATCGTGGGACCCTTCCGTGACCTGGCAGCTTCCTTCTTTCACGGTCGCGGTCCAACTTCCACCCTTGGGACCTGAAATATCAAACTGAAATACCACATCCACCCCTGAAGCCTTCTCCTTTTGAAACGCCCCGGGCAGCCCATCAAAGATACCCTGAACCGTCAGGCCGGCTTCCGTTTCCCCGGTGTCACTTTTTTTCCCGGTGTCACCGGTTTTTTTGGCGCTGAAAGCATCGAGCATGGGGCCGAAGGCGGCGGTTGCGTTGGGGTATTCTTCCGCATGGTCCAGGGATTTGATCTTTTTGAAACTTTCCGCCACGGCCTCCGGTTCCAAAGCAGACTTGCCGTCGCCCACCACGGCGCCCGGACCCGTGGCAATGGCCACCCGGTTGAAATATCCCATGCCCGCATTGTAAATAGCCCCGGATACCGGGCACTGCTCCGAACAGAGATAGAGCACCAGGGGGGCAACAAATTCGGGTTTCAATTTTTCCAGAAGATCCGGCGGCAGGATATCTTCAGTGAGCCTTGTGGCGGCAACGGGCGCGATGGTGTTGACTTTTATCTGATGTTTGTCCCCTTCCAGCTTCAGTGTATTCATGAAACCGATCAATCCCATCTTAGCCGCCGAGTAGTTGGTTTGTCCGAAGTTACCGTAAAGCCCTGCTGCGGATGTGGTAAAAATAATCCGCCCGTAGCGATTCTCACGCATCTTCAAAAAGGCCGGCCGCGTCACGTTGTACGCGCCTTTTAAGTGGACGTCCATCACCGCATCCCAGTTTTCCGGCGCCATCTTGACCAGTGTCTTATCCCTCAAGATGCCCGCGTTGTTGATGACAATGTCCACTTTGCCGTAAGCGTCAATGGCTTTGTCCACAATGGCCTTTCCGCCCTCTGCGGTCGCCACCGAATCATAACTGGCCACCGCTTCCCCGCCGG
The DNA here is from genome assembly GCA_964412835.1 of uncultured Desulfobacteraceae bacterium. Lineage (GTDB taxonomy): Bacteria > Desulfobacterota > DSM-4660 > Desulfatiglandales > Desulfatiglandaceae > NaphS2. The sequence goes on from CAYPQJ010000102.1 coordinate 2,464, forward strand.
CTTCCCTGATCTCTTCCACCACCCGGTCCGCGGGGCTTTTGGCGCCCTTCCCCGAACCGTCGGGAGAACCGCCCAGATCATTCACCACCACCTTTGCGCCGCGCTTTGCCAGTTCCAGTGCATAGACCCGGCCCAGGCCCGCCCCCGCTCCCGTCACCACGGCCACCCGGTCGTCAAAACGGATCCCGCCCTGTTGCCGCCGATTCAGAACCGCTTCCTCACTCAGCCATTCCACGATCCCGCCGTCAATGACCACCTCATGGGTCTCCCGGTTGAGGGTCCTGAAAAATGCCTTCCCGTCATCTATCTTCCATATCTGGGTGGTTATGGGCACACCCGGGTAAAGGGTCTTTGAAAAACGCACCCTGAAGCGACTCATGCGCTCCGGCTCCCCTGGGAACAGGTGCTTGATCACGGCCCGACAAGCATACCCGTGGGTGCACAATCCATGCATGATCGGTTTTTCAAATCCGCTCGCTTTTGCAAACTCGGGATCCGCGTGGAGTTGAAAGATATCTCCCGAAAGCCGGTAGATAAGGGGCTGGTTGGGTGACGGATCGGCATGCTCTTCAAAATCAGGGGGCCCGTCCGGAAATTCCACACGCTCACTGGGACCGGGTTCCCCCCCGAACCCGCCGTCTTTTCGGCAGAAGAGGGTGAAATAATTGGTGAAGAGTTTCTGGCCGTTTGAATGAAAGGTATCGGCCTCCGCCAACACCAGGGCACCTTTATCCGCCCCCTTGTCATAGATATGGGTTATGGCACCTTCGGTGATCAGGGTCCCCTCCGCGGGAATGGGGTTATGAAAAACAATATCCTGCTCTCCGTGCAGAATCCCCGCGAGGTTGGCGTTTGAGCTGATCCCCACCTCGGCCAGGAATTCAAAAACGCTCGCGATGGAAAAGCTGGGGATTACTTTCAACTTCTGCTCAAAGCAGTATTCCAGATCGTCGAATCCGGCCCCCACCCCCATGGCGTAGAGCACCAGATCCTTCCACGTATACGGCTTCTCCACAGGGCCGATTTTCCTGCCGATTGCATCAAGGTTTAAGGCCATCCTCACACCTCCTTAGGGAATTTCAGTTTAAACGTCCAAATATGGAAGCCGCCCGGAAAATCCGGTTTCATACTGTTTTGTCAATAACTCCGCTCACGTTTTTTTCATTCAGGCACCTCATCCAATCGGTCCGCCCCGTTGAACGCGGGGATAAGGATCAACTTCAGCGTCTCTTTGACTTTTGCACGATACGCCTGCTTTTCAAGCCCCAGCATGGGTCTGAAGAAGTTCTCGCCGGAAACGAAATTGTGAATGGCGTTCATGATGGTCAGGATCTGCATTTTGACCTCCACCGGGACGCTTTTTTCATCTCGGCTCAGATCCATGGAACGGGCGATATCGGAGATAAACTCGGGGACATGGAAGTCAAAATGGTTCTGAGGCCGGGTTTTGCCGAAATAACGCAGGAGAATCAGATTGCTTATTTCGGGGAATTCAAAAAGATATTCGGTCATCAAGTCAATGGCCATCTCCATCCGCACAGCAAGAGGCTTACCGTGTATGACCCGCTCCACCTCAGTGAGCTTCAACCGAAGGTCTTCGGTGATGTCCAGGACAGACGCTTCATAGAGATCACCCTTATCCCCCCAGTGGTAATGCAGCGTTGAGATATCAATCCCCACCGCCTCGGCAATCATCCTTGTGGTCGTACCGTGAAATCCGTACTCCCCGAACACCCGCCGCGCAGCTTTGAGGATTCTTCCCTTCATGGAACCGGGATCGTTTCTTGCCTTTTCAAGGGGGGTAACCATCGCATTATTCCATCTATATATTCCATCAAACGATGGATACCTTTAAAACACTTCCCCGTGGATGTCAATCCTTTTTTTTATTACGCTAAGATTGCGGGTATTCTTTACTTTGGCGCGGCATTCAAATGGGGGTGGTTTTCAGGCGGGCTCTCCACTCATTCTGAACATATTCGATGATTAGCCAATCATTTTCGTGGGTTTCATGCTTTTTTAAGGAGCGCTTCTCCGCATCCATTCCCAGGAGTCGCATCAGAATTTCCCGGTGGGTTTCGAAAGAGGTCAACGGTTTTCTCCCTTTTCGGTCCCAGAGGATCGCGGACATTTCTTTTCGTTTCATGGTATTTTGAGGATGCAGGGCCAGAAACAGGAGCACCTTGTAGCAATGAATCTTCCCGGACACTTTCTTTTTGCCGATGTTTGCTATCAAATCTGACACCTCTTTTAGAGAGAACACCTCCTTAAGCAATTGAACCAGACCGGATTCATTTTCCACATCATTTTTGTGGTCTGCACCCAGCGCATACCAGCACCCATATCCTTCATAGGATTTCCGTTTTTCCAGGAATTCATTTTCACGGATTTTTTCACCGGAATCCATACGATAGACTCTTTTTAGAACATCTATTTCAATTTCCATATCCGGTTTGTTCCGGATTTCTTTCTTTAGCATTTCGATCAGCGCATGGGGTTCTTCAGGGAATTCGCAGGCAATGATCTTGTTGTTCTCACCGGGGTCCCTTGAACCTTCAATTAAACTACCCGCGGAGAAGGTTTCCGCATCGAAAGATCCACCCCCTTTCGGCGCATTTTCGTACCACGCGAGATAGTCTTCACCCCTTTCCATGACCTGGTTGATGGCCTGGGTCCAGGTGAGAAGTTTATTTTCACTTAAGAGTTCATGGGCCAGAAGAAGAAGCGCCTGCAATTCCCCCGCATTGGCTTCCCACTCCGACTTCAGGTATCTGATGTATCTAAGTGCGGGGATGGTCAAGGGCCTCCCTTCCAGTCGACTGCTTTTCCAGAGCCACATGGCAATCTGCGGGATATCCTTCGCCCTGGCCGATATGGGCGGTGATTGAATAATTCGTTGAAACCGGAACAGGAAATCTTCCCGAAGCTGTCCGGACTTGATCATGTCCCTGATGGGTTTGTTCAACGTAAAAATCAACCAGGCGGCAGCGGTTTCGCTGATCGGTTTTTTTGAAGGTCGCGCCCCCACACGCCGGTATGTTGGCGGATCGGTAATGAGGCAACGAAGAAATGCACCCTGCAGTCCTGTCGGGTCTTCGGCCGCATCAATATCATCCACGAGCAGGGCGCCACCGGCAGCACTCTCAATGAGGCCCATACCCCCGTGGCTGTCACTGCTGGTAAACGCTCCCGCCCAGTAACCGAATATTTCACTGAGCAGAAGACTCTGGGTAAATGTTCCGCATGCAACCGCCGTAAATTTTCCCTTTTCCAACCCGGAAACATCGTAAAGGGCATTGGCAATCAGTTCCTTTCCCGTACGGCTTTCTCCGATGATCAAAACAGGATGGTGCGTTTTTCGGGTATCAGGTTTCTTCCCGTAGGATACTATTTTTCTCCGCACTTCATGGGTAATACGGCTGAACCCCTTAATGCCCCTGGTTTTCTGAAAAAGAACAACCCGTTCAATAACAGGTTCCTGGGACTGATCCTCCCAGGGCACGGCGTGGAGTTGATGCATTCGGGCGGATTTCATGCCTTTTTTATCCGTCACAAAAATAATAAAGGCGTCGTCTATCAGGTCCTGGGTATATGGGCCTAATTCGGAATCCGCGCACAGCTTTTTAATGCCGGTGTTTTTTGTAATGATAATGGCCGGGCACTGGCGCGCAAACAACAGGAACGCGAGCAGGCCATGTAACCGCAGTTGTATCCTTTCGTTTTGGTCCAGTTCGGCAAAATATTTACGATTGTTCGCTGATGCCTGAATTTCATCCGGCACATGGGCAGGAAAAACATCCTTTTCGGTGATGTGTATCAGTCTCAGTTGTGGAGGGGTTGGACTTTCGGATCCCTTGGCAATTCTGATATGCTTTTTAACATAGAGCCTCAGCCAGTTACCGGCTTCAGCTGGGATTATTCCATCATCGAAGATCAGAAAAATGTCCGCTGAAACATGAAAACCGTCTTGATGCCAAAGGCCTTTCTTCGAAGGGTTCGCTGCTTTTTCCGTCATAATGAAATGTCTCCATGATAGACGCCCTCTTCCATCAAACGCGACAAAAAGCCTTTCAAGGCTGTCTCAAGGTTTGTTTCCGCCTTCCAGTAAGTTCGGACAACCCGGTCCTCGTTGAGGTGGATTTCCGGATTTTGCGCGGTAGACATCTCATAGAGCTCCAGTTCACCATCAAAATGGGACCAGATCACCACATAGGGATGAAAAATATCCGACTCCTCATGATCAAATCCGGGTATGTTTCGAAGGGCTTCCAGGCCATTGATTCCCTGGCTCAGGTTCAAATCCAGAATCACCATATCAGGCGACTTGGACTTCTGTTCCTCAGTAAGCGCCTTTCGGCCATCCCATAAAACGGTTTGAAGTACCATGTTGAATTCAGCAGCAGCTTGTTTAACAATTTTCTTTGCTGTCTCCCGATGTATTTTTTCGTCTTCAACAATCCAAACAACAGGCATGCCGAATCTCCTATCTTCACCCGACGAGGGGCGCAGGCAGATATATAACGGACCATCTTTGAGAACTGTTTTCTGCGCCCATCTCGATTCCTTTTATTATTGGAATCCGGCCATAAGCAGCTTTCGACTGTTCACACATGAGATCAAATACCCTTTTGGGCAGCGGGCCAAAAGGCTGATCCTTTATGGGGTCATGACCCGAATAGCGTGAATGGACCGCCAGCCCCTGTTTTTTTCGTCTCCCGCGCCATAGCCTGACTTCGACATCATCAGATTCATATAGATCATTTTTCATGGAATTGTAAAACCAGTCCTGGAGTATGGCAACAAAAACATAGGGCATTTGGCAGACCCGCAGATGATCCAGTCCATCACTAAGAACCGGGTTTCGGGGTTGCCTCCCTGCCGATGGATAAGCGACACGGTACTGGCTGGCAGCATTTTCCCACGCCTCATGGACCAGCATGGAAACGGGGAAACTGCGGCGCCCCGAATGTTCAAGGTCCTTACGAATGTTTTCCTCCAGACGCAGTGTCCTGGTTCTCAGATCATGGAGATATTCCGAAAAATCTTTGCACGCCTGTTCGGAGGCCTGACAGCAGTCGCTGACAAAAGCCCCTGCGCGTGATACCAGCACATAATCACGCCGCCTGAGGGAATCCACAGCGATTCGCAAAAGCCTGTTGCGCCATGCCATTTTCCTGCTGTGCAAATACAGACCAAAGAAGGCAAGCGCCAGAATAAACGTAATCGCCGGCCACAATCTTTTAACCAGCACCCACAGGGAAGAAGGCCAATAGATGCGGGAATTGATCATCAATGCCACCTTTCCGGCGGATTTCCGTACCCGCTGCACATCTCCTTCTCCAATCCGGCGCCACAACATCTGCATGGCTTCAAGAACCTCGATGGATTCCATCCGAGTGGGCACTTGGGGTATGGGAGGATATTCCCGCCCTTTTTCTATTGCGGTATGAATCAACGAAACGGCATTTTTAGCATCCCTGCAGGCAGGGCCGCCTATGGCGTCAAGCAGTACACTGAGCCCGAAATCGCTGTTCTGTGCCGGCAAATATCCATTTTCAGACGCGATTCCGGAATGTTTATCATCGGAAGCCAAAAAGCGGACCAGTTGAAAGGCCATTTGTTTTTTTCCCGTGCCATTCACCACCATCAAATCCGTTCCGCCCTTAAACATGGACGGCAGAAGCGCAACGCCGGCACAATCCCAAAACGCTTCCGGAGAAGTGGATACGTGTTTCATGAAATTGCGCCGCCACCGTGACAAAAACGCCGCCGGCTGGATGATGGCAACATACTCCAGCCCTTTCATAAAATGAAGGGCCGCACTTTCCTGGCTCATTTCCGGAAAGGAAATAATGCGATGGGAGTGGCCCCTTTTGTCAAAGTTCGTGGCATTTTGGGAAATCAGGAAGGGAACCTTCAACGATGCCTGTTTGTTCATGTCCGTCCGGGTCCCAAATAGGGTTTCCACAAAAAAAGGTTCCCCCGAGGCCCATACCAGGGGGGCAAAATCATGAAACAGGTTAAACGTCAACCCGGTCGGCATAACCATGGGCGGAGCGGGATTGTTATGGTCCAGCACAAGCGTTGAAAGGGCATCAATAATTTCCTGCCAGTCAGAAGCGTTTTTCAGAGTATCCTGGAAAGACTTTGAACTTCGGGGAAACTTCTTCCAGTAGAACATCAACCGGACATCGGTTGTGTAGGGCAGGGACACGGGAACATTGTTTATTTTTCGCCATGACAACCCCCCTGCCGGATTGACTGGTGAGAGCGAAACCTTTTTCTCGGCGAAATACGCAGCCCATGTGGATCCGATCTGAACAACATCCGGGACTGAATTCGCTCCCTCCGTAGCACCTTTCCTTTGTGGACTGAGCACTTTTTCCAACGCACTGATAATGGTTTTCCATGTGAGAAACCGGATACGGAGATGGGCATTGTTTGTTCTTGAAAATTGAGCGAGGGCTTCCAGGGTTTTCTCCTGACCGCGGATCAACACCCAGTTGGGAAGGTCATATTCCGGATTCCACACCACAAGCTGATCAACCATCCAATCAACGGTTGTGTTTAAAACGGTGATGTTTGATTCAGCCCATCTCCGGTTGAATGAATCCAACTGTTTCTTAATCGGCATCTGCTCTTCCGCCCAGGTCGCCTCAAAGGGGGGGTCGAACGGAATCAACCAGACGGTCAGTTGTGCTTTAGCCTTAACCGTTTCATTGGCCTCGACCGTAGAAAAAGCCGCTGTCAGTAGAAGAAAGAGTATTGCGATCAAAATCCTGCGCATAATGGAACCATCTTTTCCCTTCCCTCAGCCTCTGCCACGATACCTAATCAAATTCAAGGCCATCATTGTCGCCACAACTTCATTTTTTTGATTCAGCATCTCGCAAAAGGAGAATAAAACGCCCCGATCCGGTTTACTGCCGGAAGGTTTCACTTTGTGCACAGTAATGCGCAAAGAGAGGTTATCGCCGGGTCGCACCGGTTTGAGCCAGCGCAGCTCATCCACCCCCGGACTTCCCAGGCTTGCCTGGCCTGCCAGGTAATTTTCAACAAACAGCCGCATGAACAAACTGCAAGTGTGCCAACCGCTGGCGATGAGCCCCCCGTAAGCCGTTTCCCCGGCGCCACTCGGATCCGTATGAAAAAGCTGCGGATCAAACTTCTTGCCAAACCGGACGATCTCATCTTCCGTGATGGTAACAGGCCCGAACTCATGTACAGCGCCCACCACATAGTCTTCCAGATATCGCTCTTGCGGAGTGGTATTGAATGTGCTTTTATTCATTTTCTTTAAGAATTCCTTTCCTTCCCTGATTGCTTCCCAGGCCTCTTCAAAATTAATCCCAGAAGTTCCGTTGGCCGGCCGATTATTTTTTTGGCACCAGATTCTCGCAACTCCTTCTCCGAACGGAAGCCCCACACCGCACCAACTGGGAACATGTCGGCGTCAACAGCAGTTCTCATATCGATGTCACTGTCGCCAAGATAGAGAAACTCCTGTGGGGGGATATCCAAAAATCGGGCTATCTCTCGTGGACCTGTGGGATCAGGCTTCATGGGGACACCTTCCCTCTGGCCAAGTATCATTTCAAACTCCCAGTCAGAGAGAAATTCCTGGACGCAGAGCTCAGCGAAATGCTGAGGTTTGTTTGTCAGTACAGCCATCAAAATGTGTTTTGCAGTGAGGGCATCCAGCAATTCCGATACGCCATTGTACGGCTTGGTCTTCTTGTTCCAGTTACAGCTGTACTCTCTGCGAAACGCCTCTAAACAATCCGCTGCCAGCGCATCATTCCGCTTATCCGGTGGCAGGGCGCGCGACACCAGCATGGCTGCTCCGCTGCCGACGAAATAGCGAAATGCCTCTGTTGGGTGTGTTGGAAGCCCTCTATTGCCCAAAACACGATTCAATGAGTCTGCAAGATCCTCCAAGGTATCCAGCAATGTTCCATCTAAGTCAAAAATGACAGCCTTATACTTCACGTAATTTTCTCCGTCTTTTCATTGGTTTGCCCAACGAGTTATTATGCAGTTCCAGATCAATTCTTTAATTCGGTATATTCCGGCGGATGATAATACGAGCCTGTACTTGGTTCAAGTGTTTTATATATGGCAGGTGAAACGGGGGGGTTGGTGTCCTGAATTACTTTTCAAAACAGCTTAGACGTATTCCCTAATCAAGAAAAGAGTTTGATATTTACATGGATTTCATGATATCGCTCTTGAGATCCGATAGCATTGGTATATACTTTTTTGGTAAGGTAAGCTCTTGATTTTATGGCTATCTAGCCATCCTCTTGCGAGCCTCTAAAACACACTCTAATATTTCATTGGATATTATTTGGTCCCGAGGCTCATTTTCCCAAAACTCTTTCCCACCTCCTCTATCCCAGCGAAGGCAATGATGCCAATCAGGACCTGGTTCACCACGCTCAGTCTGAACCTGGATCCGGAATTTTCCGCATTTAACGCAATAATTCCCTGAGCAGTGATCCGCTGCGGTTACAGCAACATACTGGTTTTCTCTTCCCGTTGTTTCGCTTGAAACTGCAAGAGCGAATAGACGAGTCTTTCTTGGGCCGTCGATTCTATCCTGAGGGAATAAGGCAATCAATTTGTCAAAAAAATCTCCGACCTTTAATTCAACTTGACCAGGTCCCATTTTGAGAATTCTTTTTACAACATTGATTCCATCGCCAGTCATGGAATTTTCTCCTTCATAGGCCAAATCTTAGTTTCCAAAACCTAAAAATTTACGGCCATAGTCAGTATAGCGAAAATACAAGACCCCGTCCATATAAATTCTTGCTTCACTGAAAAAACGGAAGGCTGTCCCAGCTATTCGTTGTTTATAAACCGAAGAGGTTACTGTAAACGACGTATAATCCCTGCGCCAGTTGGGCTGGAGCGGTAAAGACATCTTTGAGGCGGCTTTTCACGGGACGGTTACTGGTCAACGAAAGTATCATTTTTCTTCACTCCACTTGCTTTCATTACGGGGTCTGTAACCTCCTGAGTTATAATAATACGTCCTCCTTTTTTAACACCTATTCCGCCGATAGGACCATTCTTAACATAGTCTGCCCTAATTCTGGCCTGACGATCAGATATCTCTCCAGACCTTCTTAGGACTTCAATTTCATACAGTTTTGAATATTTGGAGTTTGGGTGTTGACTTGCCATATCCCGCAGCTGTTGAAACCTCGCTTCTTCCTCTTCGGCTCTCTTTTTTTCTTCTTCAGCCCTCTTTTTTTCCTCTTCGGCTCTCTGCTGGCGTCTTTGGTGAGCTCTGATCTCTTTAAATTCTTGGCGGCGTCTTTCATTTTCAACCCGACGTTTTTCTTCTTCAATGGCTTCTTCCTGACATCTCATTTCTTCTCGGCGTTTTTCTTCCTGACGTCTCATTTCCTCTTGACGTCCTTGTTCCTCTAAATTTTTTATACGGCGGTATTTCTCACGTCTCAAGTCATTTTCAAGGTCATCCACTTTTCGTTCTAAATCTTGGATGTCCTGCTCCCCAGCAGAACCAAACGCTGGAAAAACAATGATTGCCAAGACAATGGCCAAAATTAAATTTTTCATTGGTATACCTCCAAGTTTGAAGGTTGATAATCATAGGAAAGCCATATCTTATAACCCTGTAAGGTTATAGGTAACGAGAAGATTTTTAAATGTCAAATGAGATTCGAGAACAATAGCGATTTTAATCACTATCAAAAATGCTTTAGCGCTGTTTTGAGGCAACCTATATACAACCTAAAACCTGCATTCAACTTTTTCAAAGATACAGAGAAATTACGGTATTTCGATATTCTGGTAAAAGAATAAAACGGATAAAGCATCACCGAAATGCTGTCAAAAACCCGAATCTTTCTTTCCAAAAAATTGAACCCTTCGGGAGCGCCTCTTTTACCGGATCTACGGCGTTATCAAGCGCTTGCAGTATTATACCGACATAAAAGAGCAGGCATGGCTGAATTTCGATCCTTTCTATATGAGCCTTGGCAAGACAACAGATGAGAGAGCGGAAGAGTATAGGCGATGGCTCCGGAAATCCGTGCCGGAGGAGGAGTGGAAGTTGATCAGAGAGGCGACTCAACGAGGGCGATTTATATCCGGTAAGAGATTTCCGAAAAGTTGGGACGTCGGATTGAATTACGTGGTTCTGGGCAGCCGAAGAAAGACAAAAAATAAATCTGTCCCCTTTTCTTATTATTACTGGCAGTTATGATGGCGAAATCGAGCGCCGCTTGATCAGCGCCTGTTTGTCCGCCTGATATGATTTTGCTGATCATGATGGTAGAAATTACTGCAATGTGGTTTGGTCATAATCGCATTCAATATGCCTTCAACGATTTTCAAGCCTTAATGAATTATAATGGGCAGGGCTAATTTGCCCCACCCATTATTAGTGGTCAATGAAAGTCTGAACTACCATGAGGTCTCTCTAGAAATTCTTCAGTAATTCAATATGAAAAAATCTTACCACATCGAACTGGATATCTCTTCTAGTCAACAATGGCCTGATAAACCATATCTCTCATATAAGACCGGTAATAATTCCTTTGGGATTTTGACTGTGTCATTAGAACCGCTACCATATCTTCTTGGGGATCTACCCAGAAATATGTACCAAATAAACCGGCCCAACAATAATCCCCAACTGAGCCGGGTTGTGGGTTCAGACCTGGTGCAATGCGTACCAGAAAGCCTAACCCAAAGCCGTTGCCTATTTCCGCACCTGGGAACATGGGACCAAACTGCATTTGGAGTTTGGGTGCATACTTAATAGTGGTCGGGAGATGATTTGAGGTCATCAAATCTACAGTCTTTGGGGAAAGCAGACGAACACCGTCTAAAATCCCTCCGTCCAGGAAGAATTGACAGAGCCGTGCATAATCTGATGCAGTCGATACCATACCACCACCACCTGAAAGCCAAACAGGTCGCTTCGTCACGTTAATGACTGCCGGTTTCTTCCCGGTAGCTGGATCAACTTGGGGCTCAGCAATTAATTTTTGTTGATCTGCACCTTCCACCCAGAAACCAGAGCCTGTAAGTTTAAGGGGCTCTGCAATTCGTTCAGCAATAAATTTGTCGAAGCTGACGCCTGAAACGACCTCAACGATCCGGCCCAACACATCGGTTGACTGGGAATAATCCCATGTAGTCCCTGGCTGGTAGCAGAGAGGCGATTTAGAAATCTGTGTTACCATCGCTTCAAGAGTCTGGCCATAATTAAAGGTCACGTTTGCCTTCCACTGTGCCTTGTTTAAAGAAGGTTTACCGAAGAACCAATACGTCAGCCCCGAAGTGTGACGTAGAAGATCATGAATCGTCATCGGACGATTGGGTGGGACCATAACCAACTCTTTCTTGTCGGCATAGCGGTTTTTCTTTTTAACACCTACTTTCATGTCTTTGAATTCCGGGAGAAATTTTGAGACTGGATCAGTCAGAATTATTTTGCCTTCCTCAACTAACATCATAATTGCTAAGGACGTAAAAGTCTTACTCATAGAGTATATCCGAAATATCGATTCTTTTGCCATCGGTACTTTATTCTCTCTGTCTTGGAAACCGATGGCCTCGAAGTAAGCGACCTTCCCTTTGCGCACAATTATTGCCACTGCGCCAGGGATAGTCCCTTTTTCAACCGCTTCTTTAAGGCCAGAGGTAAGCCTTTCGAGTCTTTCAGATGACATTCCAACTTCTTCAGGATTATCTGCGACCGGTAGACCCTGTGCAAAAGCTGCTGCGGAAAGAAATAAAACAAGAACAACCGCCGATACAAATTTTCTCAAAACTTTCATGCGTTACCCTCCCTTTTGCTGGACATTAATAATGTTGACACCTTTCAAGAGGCTTTAAACGATCACCTCTGACCACCTTGCTAATACTTTTCCAGACTTACCTGGAATTCCCCCATAAAAAACCCCATATCATAAATTCAAGATAAGGGGTTGTTGCGGTTGATATCCATTTCGTCCTCTGTTGAGGTTACTTTGTCATGATTTTATCAACAATTTTTCAATGGACCGGATAATAGTACCTGGAGTGCGTATAATTCAAGTATTTTTTTGTAAACAAGCCAAAAATAATTCCAAGCGGATCTTACCGATATCATTCCAATGAAATTTCAACCTTCTCATTCCTTTTGTGTTTCTCAATCAAGACAATGTTCCCTTCCAGATTACGACTATTCTATCATACGGTTTTGACATATCCGGTCACAAGAATGCCGAAAAAAAGAAAGCAGGGGACGCCCTTTATATTTTTATATTTAACAATTCGATTAATGAGTACCCATTTTCAGAAGCCATCCGCTCTCCTCTTTTGGCAGCGACACTTGCAGTTG
>CAYPQJ010000103.1:0-14606 GCA_964412835.1 uncultured Desulfobacteraceae bacterium
CCAGCCCCAGTGAGGGCTCATCCATCATCAGAAGTGACGGTTTGGCCATGAGGCCTCGCCCGATGGCCACCATCTGCTGTTCGCCGCCGGAAAGGGTGTGCGTTCGCTGCTTTTTTCGCTTCTGCAAAATGGGAAAAAGACCCAATACCCATTCCAGGGTCTCTTCGCGGACGACCCTGGCTTTACGCGGATAAGCACCCAGTTCCAAGTTCTCCAACACACTCATAAACGGAAAGAGATGACGCTCCTCCGGCACCAGGCATAATCCCTTTTCAACCACCTGGTGGGGACTCAGGCGCTGAATCAACTCACCCTTAAACCGGGTTTCTCCCGAGGTGGGTCGCACAAGCCCCTGGGCCACATGGATGGCGGTACTTTTTCCGGACCCGTTTGAGCCCAAAAGCGTCACAATCTCACCCTCTTGAACCCTGAAAGAGACATCCCAAAGGGCTTGAATGGATCCATAAAATGCGTTAACGCCCGTCATCTCAAGCATCCGGATTACCTTCGGTATCTTCGAATTTTCCGATGTAGGCTTCTATGACCGCCTCATCGCTGACCACCTCTTTGGGTGTCCCCTCAGCAATCTGGACCCCGTAATTGAGAACCACGACCCGCTCACATAACGCCATGACCACTTTCAGGATATGTTCGATCATGATGATGGTAATGCCGCCGGCCTGAATCTGCTGTATGGTCTCGATGATTTGCGTCACTTCGGTGGGGTTAAGGCCTGAGACCACTTCATCCAACAGCAGAATTTCCGGCCCGGTGGCCAGGGCGCGTGCAATTTCCAGGTGCTTTTTTTCCACCAGGGTGAGCCCTTCGGCAACATGGTTGATCTTGTCCCCCAGCCCCACAAACTGCAAAATCTTTATGGCCTCGGCCACACGGTTATTCTTGGAAAGGGGCGTGGTTCTCCCGAACCCCAAACCGATCAGAACATTTTCTATGGCGCAGAGAGAATTGAAGGGACGAACCAATTGGTAGGTGCGGGCAATGCCTAAGCGGCACACCCGGGCCGGACCCATCCCCGAAATCTTTTTTCCCTTGAAGATCACTTCTCCGGCAGTGGGAAGCAATGCCCCCGATATGATGTTGAAGAGCGTTGTTTTTCCGGCGCCATTGGGGCCGATCACCCCGGTCAGGCTGTTGGCCTCAACCGTGAGGTTAACATGGGTCAGGGCCTCGATTCCGCCAAAGGTCTTTGATATCTCCTTGCACTCCAAAAAGGGGGCCGCCATGGGTCAGGGAATCCTTTCGGCGTCTGCATTTTTGAAATAATCAACCGTTTCTCCCAGGCCCAACCATTGGATAAACGGTTTGATAAAGCGGGTCCGGACCAGCCCCCCCGGCATGAACAGCCCTAACAGAACCAGGACCGTTCCGTACATGGCCAGATGAAAATAAGGCACCTTGGTCCACAGAAATTCCTGAACCACTGTAATAAATACGGCACCCACCAGGGGCCCTATCATAATGCCGGTTCCGCCCAGCATGGCCATGATGATGGGGCTTAAGGCGATCTCAAGACCGAACACGGAGTTCGGGCTGATGTAGGTCATATTCCAGACATAGATCCCTCCCACCAGGCTGGCGGGCGCCGAACTGATAATCAGGGCCAGGCATTTGTAAAGGGTCGTGGGAACACCGAAAGCCGCCGCCACTTCCTCATCTTCACGGATGCTGAAAAGGGCCAGGCCGAATTTGCTTCGGGCGACGATTTGACTCAGCACCATGGTGCCGCCGGCCACTGCCAGGACCAGATAGTATGAGGGGATCATGTGGTTGCCGGGCGGTGTGGAGATACCGCCGGACCCCCCGGTCAGATCCCGCAAATTGGTGGTCAATACCTCAATCAGGCTGATTAAACCGAAAGTGGCCAGGGCAAAATAGGCCCCCCTGAGCCTGAACAGGGGATAGCTGACCACAGCTGCAAACACGGCGGTCAGCAACAGGGCGCCCAAGAGAGCGGCAAACAAGTTGAAGCCCTGATTCAGCAGAATGGCGGTGGTGTAGGCCCCTAGACCAAAAAATGTGGAATGGCCCAGGTTCATGTAGCCCATGTATCCGCCCACAATGTCGTAGCTTAACGCCAGGGTGAAATAAACGGCCAAAAGGAAAATCCAGACAACAGCGTAGGAAAAGCCTATCCAGGGTAGTGCCGCCAGGAGGAGGCACAAGAGAAGGACAACCAGATAAAAGAGCTTTTTTCCCCTACGGTTCATTTTTTTGCCCCGAAAAGACCTTCAGGTTTGATAATCAGTATGAGAATCAAAAGGATAAATGCGATGGTGGGAGACCATTCGGCGCCGCAATAATAGGCTGTGAGTGTCTCCGCCACGCCCAGGATGAGACCGCCGAAGATCGACCCCACAATACTTCCCAAGCCCCCCAACACCACCACGCAAAGGTATTTGATGGTAAGCGGAATCCCCATGGTCGGGGTGACCGTAAAGAGTGTTACATAAAAAGCGCCGGCGGATGCGGCAAGGGCCATGCCGATGCTGAAAGCCAGTGCCGATACACGGGATATGGGAATCCCAACGATTTTAGCGCCCTCACGGCCTTGGACAATGGCCCTGATGCTCTTTCCCACGTAGGTTTTTTTCAGATAAATCTGCATCCCGCAGGCAAGGGCGAAAATGAACAAGAGTATCAGCAGGCGCGTGGATGAGATCACCACACCGGCAAGCTCCATGGGCGGCAGTGAATAAGAAATCCCGGTGACCGGGCGCTCCCAGAAGAAAGCGGTCACATCTTCAATAAAGAGCGAAGCGCCCAGGGTCACCAGAATGGACGCCACCAGGAGTTGGTGCGGCGGCTTGTCCATGATGGGTTTTAAGAGGAGCAGGTAAAAACCGACCCCCAGCAGCATGAATACCGGTATGACCAGGATGGCCGCCATGAAAGGATTAATACCCAGCCCGATGAAAAGGCCGTAGCTCATGAGAGAACCCAGCATCAGGAACTCCCCATGGGCCAGATTGAGGACATTTAAAACCCCAAAGGTTATGGACAGGCCGAATGCGGCCAGGCCGTAGATACCGCCTAACAGAATTCCTCCCACCAGGAGCTGGATAAAATCCGCAGTCACGTCAATCCTTCCTAAATTTTGCGCTATTTCCAGGCTGGACGCGGATAGATGTGTTTCCCGGTCGCCACCTCCGGCGGATAAATCACCTTGTATACGCCGCCTTGAATCTGGGATGGATAGGTATTGATGGAACCGTAACCGGTCTTGGCAAAAACCTCTTCGCCCAGCACGGTCTCCATTTTCAATTTCTTCAGGTTGTCCATGACTTTTTTATTGTCGAGGGTTCCCGCATTTTCGATGGCTTTCTGAAGAACCTGGAAGGCGGCCACATACGCCGGGGACCACGGATACATGGGCTCGCTGATTTTGGCCTTTTTGAGGACATCGTTGATCAGCTGAGTATCACCCAACTTCATTCCCTCAACCCAGTAAGACTGGCCGATGACGTCATCGGCGGCACTTCCCAATGCATCCCTGAAGATCCCGCTATGATGAATACAGTGGTATTCTTTGGGGTTCAGTTTCATCTCTTTGGCCTGTTTCATGAAGTTGATGGCAAAGGGGATATTGGAAGACACATAGATGATATCCGGATTTTCTTTTTTCAGCTTTGTAATAATCGGTGTAAAGTCCCGGGTTTTAGCCGGCACGATATCGCTGGTCATCACTTTCAGACCCGCTTCTTCGGCCAGTTTTTTGGAACCTTTATAGACACTCAGGGGATGGATGGTATCTTCCACCACAAAGGAGACACTTTTGGCTTTCCCTTCCTTCCGGATCATTTCCCAGTAGCGGTAGGTGTAGCGGGGGCCCAGATCAATGGTTCCCACAATCCAGTTGAAACCGCGGGTGTAAATTTTGGGTGAATTGGCGCAGATGGCAATAAAGGGTATCTGGTGGTTCTCGCCCGCCGTACTGGCTGCAAAGGTGAGTGGGCTGCTGTAAGGCCCCAGCATGAGGTTTACCCTGTCAACGGTTGCCAGGCGTTCATAATACTTCTTAACGGTTGCCTGGTCGCTTTTGTCATCATAAATGGTAAACTTCACCGGCAGCTTCTTACCATACTCCTTGACCATGATGCCGCCTTTTTCGTTCACCAGGTCGGCCCATGCATTCATGAGCCGCTTGAATGGTCCGATCTCCGATGAAAAATGGCCCGTCTGCGAAACCGTGGCCCCGATGTGAATGGCGTCGGGTGCGCCCATGGCGGCAAGTGGGAATCCAATGAACATGGCTGCAACCAGACAAATCAACAGAACTCTCTTTTTCATGACATCCTCCTTCTATGTTGGGGTTAGTTCCACATTTCCAATACCTTCAGGCATCACGAATGACGCGTTTGGCCTTTAATTCAAACCTGGGGAGTGTTCCTATTTCAGCAACTTCCACTTCCGGTGTAAATGTAATGCTGTATTTGAATTCTTCCATGAACTGATCCAGCGCTTTTTGCATGTCTTGTGAAGATACCTGGTCCGTTGCCGGCTCCACCCGGATTTTCAGGCGTTTTCCGCTCCCCATCCCGGGGACGATAATCTGGTATTCATTTGAGAAACAGTCCACCTTACGAATAACATTTTCTATGGCGGATGGAAACACATTGACGCCGGCGAATTGGAACATGTCGTCGGAACGGCCCAGTATGCCACCGTCCAACCTCAAAAACGTTCGGCCGCATTCACAGGTTTCACGGTTGAATCTTACCAGATCCTTGATGCGGTAACGGATGAGCGGCATGGTTTCCGTGCAGAGGTTGGAGAGAACCAGTTCCCCCACTTCCCCGTCTTTTACCGGTTCAAGGGTATCCGGATCCAGGCACTCCGCATAAAACATGTTTTCATTTACATGGGTCCCTTTTTGAAAAATACACTCAAAACCAAAATTGCTGATTTCACTGGAACCGATATCGTCATAGCATCTGGCGCCCCAGATGTCTTCTATGGCTTTTTTCGTGGCCTTTACGTTGGCGCCCGGTTCCCCAGCTGCAACCACCACCGAAATCTCAGAGTCCGCCAGGGATATTCCTATTTTACCGGCCACTTCACCCAGGTGGAGGAGATAGGTGGGAGTGCCGCAGACCACGGTGGCACCCCAGTCAAAAATGTTTCTCACCCGGTCTTTTGAGGTCTGGGCGCCTCCCGGAACAATCATGACCCCCGCTTGCTCCAGGGCGGCCTGGAACCCCCACCATGCAATGTAAAGTCCATAGCCGAAGGGTACATAGAGGATATCCGTTGTTTTGATGCCGTAAGCGTACATGAAATGCATGAACTGTTCGTAGAAATGGATGGTCCAGTCCTTCTTGTTGAGCATGACCTTGACCGGAATTCCGGTGGTACCCGTTGTTTGAAAGACCCGAACCCCCTCCTCGGGCGGAACGCACATGAAATCGCCCCAAGGCGGCTTTCCTTTCTGGCTTTCCCGCAACTCTTCCTTCACCGTAAAAGGAACTCTCGAAATATCGGCAAGCGTCTTGATATCGGATGGTTTAATGCCCGCGTCGTCATATTTTTTCCGGTACATGGGGCTTTTTTCATAGACGTACGCCATGCGTTCTTTAAATCGCGCAAGTTGCAGGCTCTCACGTTTTTCCCGAGGCATGGTTTCCAGCTCTTTATTCCAGTACCGCACCTGATTCATATGGATCTCCCTTCTAAGATCTTTGCCCGCAGCCTACTTGATTTTACCCAAACCTTTCAAAATCTTTTCCGGTGTGAAAGGCGTTGAGAAAAGCCGGACACCAACGGCGTCGTATATGGCATTGGCGATGGCGGCCAGTATGGCGGAAACATACCCTTCGCCCACCTCCTTGGTTCGGTACGGTTTCCCGATCCGGTACTGTTCCGTAATGACATCAAGATGCTCGGACTCGGCCATGTTGCGAATGGAGGGCATGCGGTAATCGAGCCAGCTGGGATTCAGGGTACGCCCTTCTTCCATCATGATCTCTTCCATGAAAGCATGACCGAGCGCCATGGATATTTGTCCGTCAATCTGACCTTCCACCAGAAGGGGATTAATGGGAAATCCGCAGTCATGGGCCGTGACAGCCTTCAGCAGTTTAACCTTTCCCGTCTCCGTATCCACCTCCACCTCGGCAGTCTGGGCATCAAAAGCGTAATTTTCCGTCCATCGCCCCTTTGTGCTGGCCAAACTCGGGTGGGTGGGTTCGTCCCGCATGGTGCGCCAGTGCCCGTTTCCGATGATGGGGTCTCCTCGATGTTTCTGGATACTCAGGGCCACCAGCCTGGCGTACGACAACGTTTGGTCCGGTGAGCCTTTTACATAAACGCGTTTGTCTTGAACCACCATGTCTTCAGCGTTGGCTTCCAATTCTTCGGCGGCAAGTGCCTTCAACTTCTCTCGTACATCGCCCGCCGCCACACGGGCCGCATTGCCGCATACGTAAGCATTGCCGCTGATCCAGCTTCCGATATCCACGGGGGTGGTTTCCGTGTCGGCAGCTACCACTCGTATCTCTTCCATTGGTATTTTGAGCTCTTCCGCCACAATCTGGGAGAGGATGGTCTCAGCCCCCTGCCCGATATCCATGGCGCCCGTAAGCAGGGTGACGCTTCCGTCATCGTTCATTTTCACCAGAACCGAAGAGCTGTTGGGGTATATGAGGGATCCCCCGAAGTACGAACTGACCCCCACCCCGATGCCTTTTTGGAATCTCCCGGATTCCCCTTTATGGCTTCCATATTTGTTCTTGAAATCCGTGTGCTTTGAAATATCTAAAAGA
This sequence comes from uncultured Desulfobacteraceae bacterium, assembly GCA_964412835.1. Classification (GTDB taxonomy): domain Bacteria; phylum Desulfobacterota; class DSM-4660; order Desulfatiglandales; family Desulfatiglandaceae; genus NaphS2. Next base: position 6,780 of record CAYPQJ010000103.1, read on the forward strand.
CAGTCCTTGAGGCCACAGTTGTGCACGTTATCGCCGTTGGGCAGCATTTCACCGGAATTACGCGCATTTTTCAGACGAATTTCCATGGGGTCGAGGCCCAGCTCTTCAGCGATCATGTCCAGTTGAGACTCCACCGCGAACCGCAGCTGGGGCGCGCCATGACCCCGTTGGGGTGTTCGGATCGGGTTATTGGTATAAACCGAGTAGCCATCATATTTCAGGTTGGGGACGCGATAAGGGACCATGGTAAATCCCCAGGCCAGAAAAATGACCACCACCCCGCTCCCCCGGTACGCGCCTGAGTTGTTAATGGTTTTGAGCTGCTGTGCCACTATGGTGCCGTCTTTTTTGACACCGGTTTTGATCGTTACAATCAACGGTTGTCCGTGACGGTAGGCGGTGAATATTTCTTCGCGGGTGGCGATGATTTCAACGGGTCTGGATGTCTTCATGGACAGCAGCGCGGCACAGAATTCATGGGAAAAGAGATCAATTTTCCCCCCGAAGGCACCGCCCACATAGGCTTTTCTGACCCTTACCGACGACTGGGGAAGCCCCAGGGTTTTGGCCAGCTTGGCCCGTTTGATAAAAGGACCCTGGCTTGATGTCCATACATTTAATTTCCCGTCTGAGCCAAAGCTGGCCACGGTGGCCTGCGGCTCCAGATATCCATGGGTCCTGAGATGGCTTTCAAATCGGTCTTCACGGATATAGTCCGCTTCCCGGAATCCCGCCTCGACATCCCCCCAGGCCGTAGCGGTTTTACCGCCGATATTTAAAAGCCCCTCCTTCACCTTTGGGTGTGTGGGATGGATTTCAGGCGCCCCCGATAACATGGCTTCTTCAGGGTCAAAGACCGCGGGCAGCACCTCATATTCCACCTCGATAAGTTCCAGCGCTTCATCCGCGGCGTACCGATCCGTTGCCGCCACCGCCGCCACTTCCTCACCCACAAACCGGACCTTGTCCATGGCCAGCGGGTACTGATCCGCCGGATAGCGCGGTGTTTCCACAAACCCGTGTTTGATGCCCAGGGTATCTTTGGCCGTTATAATGGCTTTGACTCCCGGCACCTGTAAAGCCCGCCGTGTGTCGATATTGAGGATCCGCGCGTGAGCATGGGGACTTCTGAGGATTCTGCCGACCAGTTTTCCCCTCAGTTGTATGTCAACCGAATAGATGGCCTTTCCCGTTACCTTCTCAGGGCCGTCTTTTCTCAGTATCCGCTTTCCCACATAATCCAGGTCACCCATTTTTCTTTTGCTCCTACTTTTTTTCCGGATATGATTTGGCCGCGTGTTGAACCGATTCCATGATTTTGTTGTACCCGGTACAACGGCACAAGTGCCCCTCCAGGCTTTCCATGATATCTTCCCTACCGGGGTCGGGATTTCTTTTGAGCAGTGCAGTGGACGCCATCACCATTCCGGGGGTGCAGAAACCGCACTGAACGGCGCCTTTTTCGAGAAATGCCTCCTGAACCGGCGTCATAATGCCTTCCAGGGATTGTCCTTCAATGGTTTCAATCCGCTTGTTTTCACAATCAACCGCCAGCAACAGGCAGGCGAGAACCGGTTCACCTTCCAACAGCACGGTACACGATCCGCATTCTCCGGTACCGCACCCTTCCTTGGTCCCTGTGAGCCCCAGGCGGTTCCGCAGTACCTCCAGCAATGTTTCCTGACACGCCGCTGCCAGTTCATAACTCTCTCCGTTTATGGAGAGTTCAAGGAGTTGCTTTTGATTTGTGAACATATCTTTTTCTCCACTATTTCAGGTTGCGCCGATGATTGCGTTTGTGGCATCCGTGAGGGCCGTTTTGGCCTGGCTTTTGAGGCACTCCGTCAGATATCCCTTTGAATATCCGTGATGCGGGACAATTTTCAGATTTTCCGGGATTTCCCGGGAAGCAGCGTGAATAACATCATCCGTCAAGCCCTTATTCTTTAAGAAGGCCTCCACGGCCGAGGCTCGCTGGGGCCCCCCGGAAACCGCCCCAACAGCAACCTTTGCCTCCTTGCAGGTGCGCAAATCATTTTCAGTTTCCACGAAAACCCCCACGTTTACCCCGGCAAATTCCATGCCGCCTCGCATGGTGAATTTGGCAAAGCCGCTGCCGGAAGGACCCTCATTTTTCGGGATAATGATTTTGGTAATGATTTCATCCGGCTTTAATGAGATGGGTTTGAGGGGGTCATGGGTATAGAGTTCATGGATTTCAATCTGCCTCACACCACCGCTTCCCACAATGTTAACGCTTGCATCAAGACAGAAAAGTGCCGGGGCCAGATCCGACATAAAGACAGCCCAGCACCGGTTCCCTTTGGGGATGAAATAGCATGCCTCTCCCCCCCGTTTGAAACAGGGTTCTCTGAACTGGAATGTATGTTTCTGGTTAAAATAGAGGCACCGGGTTTCCTGGCAGAGATTTCCGCCCAGGGTCCCCATATTTCTTATTTCGCGGGTGGCCACCCTGCCGGCGGCCATGGCCAGAAGGGGGGCTTTTTCTACAATTTCCGGAGAAGCATTGACGGCGGTCAGTGACATTTTTGCATCCAAGACCAACATGCCTTCCGGTGTGATCTGAGGGGCGGAAACCCTTGAACCCTTTAGACTAATGATGATCTCCGGAGAGCAAAGGCCGTATTTCATTCTGGGGAAAAGTTCAGTTCCCCCTGCCACAAGATGACTGTTTTTTCGTACCTTCAGTAATGTGGCCGCTTCTTCGGGTGATTCAGGCCTTTCAATCATAAACCTGGGCAGATACATGTTGTTACCTCTGTAGAAAATGATATTTTCAAACTGCTGTGTGGGTTAGCAAGAAATATACCGGAAGGCTATTCGACCCAACATCCGCTCAAAATCAAGGTTCTTGGGGCTATGGGCATGTTACAGGGGCGGCCGATGTATCCCAATGGGAGGCACCTGATGCCTCTTTTTAGGATACTGTTTGTAGGGTCTCGGTAGGAAATCATTACGCATCCGGTTTGTTTTTTTGGCCAGGCTACTGCGTTACATCCACCGAAACTTATCCACTAACGGCCATGATCACTTTGGCCACAACAAATTATGATAGTTTTGATTGTTCTGTTTTGAAAAGAAGAATACGATAGCGCACTTCAAATTGGAATCCAGACTTTCGTCAGCAACAAACTTCATGCCGCTGCTTCCTCGACAACAGGATAAACCACATCAGCCTTCAAAGCCTCGGCGGCAAATGATAACGCTGCCTGTATCGCTTGCGGTGTAAGTCGGGGGTGAGCTTCCGTTATCTGTTCAATTTTCTCACCAGCCGCCAGTTTTTCCAGAATAAGCTCTACGGTAATCCGTGTTCCCGATATGATCGGTTTTCCCATCATCACATCTGGATCGGACACGATCAATTTGTCACCTGTTTTCATTTCTTTCTCCGAAAAAAATTGATACTACGCCAAAGTATCTTTTAAACCCCTCGAACTGGTGGGCTGTGGGCAGGCCCTGATAATCAGGTTTAGCAAAGCCCCAAAGACTGACGATCTAAAACATGATCATAAACAGTACTTCCCTCAGTGTCAATCGGCGTAAAACTTCGGTTTTTCATCAAAACTTTTGAGATGGGTAATCACCTTGATCAGAATCTCCTGGGTTGCATCCTCCGCGTCCGCCGGATGAAACAGCATCCGTAACGCCAGACCGTACACTTTTCCCTGAATGCGCCGAATGATTTCCTCAAGGGATTTACGATTGCCCTGAACCGCTTCGGTCACCAGTTGCTCCGTTGCCGTCTCCATTTGATCACCTTCCTTCAAAAATTCTTTCAGTGGTCCCAGTTCTCCATACTACCCTTTCAATATGATAAGACCAACCCATGGAACCGGTTGTGACCGAAAATATCCAAAAGATTTCCGGTCATCCTCTTTTTTTGGATGACGCATCCTTTTTTCTTCGATAGTTGATTTTAGAAATGACGACATCCCCTGAATAGGGGGGTTTTTTCTGATGCAACCTCGTAGGTGCTCTATTTTCTGAACAATTTTTCTTGACATTTCCTTTAATTATTCCTAACACATAACTGTTTTATCCATACAAACCCTCAACCATCCGCCGGAGGTTTTCATATGGAGTATCCCATCAAATGCTGCCTGTTCCACCACCCCAGGTTTCTCTAGTCCGGGGTGGGAAGACACTTAAAGAAACATTCAATCTCAATTTTTTTTTTAAAGGGTTGCTTGGGGAATGCTCAAAAGAGGTTTTAAAAGCATGTCCACCAAAATGAGATTCACAAACGCTATACCGAGGGCTGGGAAAGAGTGTAATCTGATCTGAATATTTTTGAATTTTCCATGCTATCGATACTGTTAGGCGATAGGTGGAAACTATGTGTTCAGCTTTCCATATTTAACCTTTTAATATTGCGATAAATGGAATATTTTCCATTCTATAGGGGTAATAGGTGGAAAAGTTTCCACCTATCCACACTGTTATGTGTATAAAATAGCAGCGCATAAGATTGCCATGAGCCACCCCCGAACGATATACGTAAATGAGGATTGGCTGAGATTCTCTGGAAAAGTCAAGCAGAGAGACCACTATAAGTGTTTGCAGTGCGGAAGAGGCGCGCAGGAGGTAACCCTTCAGGTTCATCATGAAATCTATATCGTGGGCATAGCCCCATGGAATTATGCGCTCAGCGACTGCCGTACGTTATGCAAAGGATGCCATGCAAAAGAGCATGGGATTATCGAACCCGACAGAGGGTGGACTCTACTATCAATAGATGATCTAGGCGGGCTTGATGGTGTTTGCGAACGGAAAGGTTGTGGCGCAGAAATTCGATATGAACATCTAACCTATCATCCCAAATGGGGGTATATGGTTGTTGGTAGTACCTGTATTGAGCACTTAACACACGAAGATCGCTTGTTCAGCAGCGATATCTTGCACATGTATAAGAATATTAGTCACTTTGTTCACTCTTCCGATTGGGTTCACGGTGTTACGAAAAAAAGAAAGCGATTTGTCTCTTCTACTTACAAACATCATGAAATCCGTATCTATGGTGAAGAATTCGCGCATTCATTTCAATTAGCCTTGAAGGAGAAAGGCATTCGATGGCACAAATTCGGCGACGTATACGCTGTAAAGGGAAAGAGAACGCTTGAGGTTAAAGAACTTGCCTATGTTGCATTAAGGGGAACTCTGTCGGATGACGAGGAAAAAAGGGGTTTGTTTCGTAAGCTATATCGCGATTTGAAATCAAACATAACCTTGCTGCTCCAAGGGACGGCGAAAAAGCGCGCCGCCCCTGACCAGCCCGTTAGCTGTGACATACTCCATTGAATAAGGTGAATAATGCAAGCTAATGAAAATGATATATGGCCAACTAAGGAAATCGAAGACTGGGATGATTTTGAAGATGCTATTTCAATAAAACTTTATCGCAATTGGTTATTTCGAGGCCATTCTGAGCTAAACTGGAAACTTGAAAGCTCTCTCTTTAGATTATTTGATGATACACAGGCTATTCTTCCGCGAAATAGGAAGTTTGCTAAAGATAAGCATGAGGAGGAGCTTATAAGAGTTTTTAAATCACATGCACATCTTTATTTAGATAATTTGCCCGACAAGACTGACAATCTAGAATGGTTAGCACTTATGCAACATTATGGAACCCCTACTCGTCTTTTAGATATGACGTTTTCCCCCTACATCGCAGCTTTTTTTGCTCTTGAGACAGGACAAGATGATTGTTGTATATACGCCATAAAACATAAGCACTTTACGGATATTGATGCTGATCATTTTGAAGATAAAGATTACAGAAAATCAATTTTTAAGGACCAGAGAGGAAAAAAATCCTTTTTTATATCTTACGAGCCTGAAATGAAAAACGAAAGGATCGTTGCGCAGCAAGGAGCATTTTTAGTTTCGAGTACAAATTACGAAACATATGATAAAATTATCTCGAATTATAAATTTACTCAAAGCCAGGGTGTTAAATATATATTGAAAAAAAGCATGCGCTATGAAGGTTTAAAAAAATTAAGATTGATGAATATCACATCTGCGACTCTTTTTCCTGGAATTGATGGATTTTGCAGGTCTTTAAGGTTTCAGGTTTTAGATGGCATTGGAAGAATAAAAAGAATTAATTGAAATGATTTTTCGCTAACATGTCGCTCCACCAGATCCAATGGCCTTGCGGCCCTTGGATCTGGTGAGCTTATCATTAACTGCAAAAAAATGAATAGAAATCCATCAATTCGACAGCAAATTGCAGACATATTAACAGCTTCTTTTGGAAAAAGAGCTGAAGGGATTATTTTTCTGCCTGGGGATACTTTAAAAAGAACAGGTGGCGGGAAAAAACATTCAAAATACGATTTGAAAACTTCTCAAAGTTGGTCAGCTCGATCAAAAGGAGAGAAATCAATTTGGGTGTCTTGTGTTGGCATGACAATGTCTGAGTTTATTCGTGAATATTACGATGGCAACATATATACTTTGATTTCAAATAGATTTGGTTTCGATGAAATACTAATTTACAGGAATAAACCTGAATGGGAAACGACTGGTTATGTTATCGACTTTATCAAAGAAAAAGAATCTATAACATTACATTTCTCTGATCTATTTTTTTTAGATGGGGTAAAGACCAAAATTACAAAAGAAACTCCAAAGTGGCTTTTTGATACACCTTCTAATAAGCATGCCTCGTTTTATTGCAAAATATATCAGGGGTGGCGTAGTTTAAAACACATTGATGGATTTGATTGGAGCAAGGTATGGAAAACCTTCAAATTAGATAGTTATCTGCCACCAGAAGACTTATTCGATGATATTTAAACCAGTTAACAATTAAATGCAGCAGAAAGCCAGGGCGGGGCGGCCGTGCCAGCTTGAAACTTTGTAATACCCTGCCTTCTGCTGATTAGCGCGTTCGCTGTAACAACGATAATCCCAAAATGAGGTATTCATGAATTTCACAGACAGAATAAAGCCAACGGATAAAGGCATCACGACATATCTTGATGAACTCAAAGGGCTTGCGTACCAGATCCCCAAAAAAACGGAAAAGAAACGGAAAAGGGGACAGATTTATTTTTTCGGCCTTTTTATTAACCGCTGCCAATGTCAGAAAAATAAATCTGTCCCCTTTTTTACTTTTTTACGTTATGTTTTAAAAAATGAAGACACTGAAAAGTATACTATTGAATGGGTATAAAGATTACCTTTACGTTACAATTATTGATTTAAAAAGATATCTAATAATTACTATTTGTCTTTTTGTTATTGGATTGTCTATCGGATTTTGGGACCTATTAGGTATAAATACCGTTGTTTCTGAAGTGATCAGTACATTATTTCAACAATTTGAGGGCAGTGTAGGTGTAGCCCTTTTTTTTAAAATATTTTTTCAAAATTCAAGGGCCACTTTGATAATCATTTTATCAGGTATCGTATTATCAATTATCCCTGTGTTTGCAATCCTATTTAACGGGATAGTTATTGGTTTCTTATTGAGTAATATCGAAATATTTTCAGTTATTACGAAATCTCAAGCTGTTCTTTATATGATACCACACGGAATGTTTGAGATACCAGCAGTCATATTGGCAATTTCTTTAGGAATCAAATTTGGCTTATGGCCATACAAAAAAAATAAATTATCTTATATAAAAACCTCATTTATAAGATCATTGCAGTGCTACATATTGGTAATATTACCTCTTCTACTTATAGCTGGTATGATTGAAACATTTTCTATTCATCAACTAAAAATATAATAATTTACATATCGGGATAGGGAGGAGCCTTGCAGCTCCCCCCTCCCACACCACCGTACAT
>CAYPQJ010000104.1:0-7889 GCA_964412835.1 uncultured Desulfobacteraceae bacterium
TAGCGCGTCTACCAGTTCCGCCACTTCGGCGCGAAAATAAAGTTGATATTTCGTGGGGAGGAAGGTATACTTTTGGGTTATATTTGTCAACTCATTTTATTGTGGAATCATCCCCTCGATTCTGAGGGTACACGGTTTTTTAGCACATGAATTTTATCGGAGAGTATTCATTAAGTGATGCCTGTTATTTCAAATCTGGAACAGTTTAACCAGACACTTCGAAACCCCGTGCTCACAATTGGGAATTTTGACGGCGTCCACAAAGGGCATTTAAGCCTTTTCGACCTGACCAAAAAAAGAGCTGCTGCCATTAACGGTCAATCCGCGTTAATAACCTTTGATCCTCACCCCATCAAGGTCATGAAACCGGGCAATGGTCCACCACTTATTACATTAACCCAACAGAAGCTTGAATTAATTTCAGCGGCCCACATGGAAGTCATATTTTGTTTTCCCTTTACCCGGCAGTTTGCCTCAATCTCGGCCCGAAGTTTTGTTCAAGACATACTGGTCAACAAAATCGGAATTAAAGAAATTGTGGTCGGGTACGACTACACTTTCGGCGCCGGGCGTGAGGGGGGGACTGAGCTGCTTGAAGGCATGGGCAAAGCGCTTGATTTCCAGGTTCACGTGGTGCCGCCGGTCTATGTTGAAAACATCCTTGTTTCAAGCACATCCATCCGCAACCTGGTCCAGGAGGGGAAGCTGCATGAGGCCAAAAGGCTCCTGGGACGTGATTATCAGGTTGGCGGAACGGTGATCAAGGGGAAGAACAGGGGCGGCCGGCTTCTGGGATTTCCTACGGCAAATCTTGCATTGATTGACGAATTGGTTCCCAAAAGGGGCGTTTATATGGTAAAGGTCCTGGTGGCGGGTCGCGTATACGACGGTTTGACCAACATCGGCTACAACCCGACGTTTGGGGACGGGGCTTTTTCAGTTGAAACCCACATCCTTGATTTCCAGGAAGACCTTTTGGGGAAGCAGATTCGCGTCAAGTTTCTTGAACGGCTGAGGGATGAAAAAACCTTTGAATCCGTGGCTGATCTGGTTGTGCAAATTGAACGTGACATTGCCCGGGTCATTGAAATCCTAAATTATTAACGGATGATACCCATACCATCGGCAGTGAGGAACCAAATGGAGGAAACAATAATGGAAAATGACATGAAACGATTATCAGGCGGCATGGATCGAAGGGATTTCTTAAAGCTATCCGGAATTCTCGGCGTTGGTTTTACCGCTGCTGCAGTGATTCCCGCTTCTGCTGAAGCCGTTAAGTTTGACCGCAAATTGTATAAGGTTTCCGAAACCCGGTTGGCCATGGGAACTTTTGTATCCATGACCCTTCTGCACACATCACGGGATCAGGCCGGCGAGGCCATCTGTTCGGCTTTTGAAGAAATCGATCGGTTGACCCGAGATATGAGCCGTTTTGACCAGAGCACGGCCGTTGCCCAGCTAAATCGTGAAGGACGTCTGGCGGACGTTCCCCCGGACATGGCAAATGTGGTAAGCCGGGCACTGTCCCATTATAGAATCAGCAACGGGGCTTTTGACATTTCCGTTAAACCGGTGGTGGACCTGTTTAAAAATAGATTTTCCGGAAAAAGACCCTCTCCCCCCACGGAAAAGGAGATGCGTGAAGCCCTGAAGCTTGTGGATGCATCCAGTATTCAACTGGAGAGAAACAGCATTTTATTGATGAAGCCGGGCATGGGCATTACCCTGGACGGCATCGCAAAGGGATATATCGTCGATAAGGCGTCTGAAGCCCTTTCCGGACATGGCATCGAAAATTACTTGATCAATGCGGGAGGGGACATTCGGACTTCGGGGCGCCGGCAGGATGGAAAGCCCTGGACCATTGCGGTTCAGGACCCCCACAAGAAGCAACGGTATCCGGACAAAATTAATATGACGAACGGCGCCATCGCCACATCCGGAAATTATGAAGTCTATTTTGACCGGGAAAAGATGTTCCACCATATTGTGAACCCGCACAGCGGTTTTTCTCCCAATACCAGCAACAGTGTGTCCGTTCTGGCCAAGACGGCCATGGATGCAGATGCCCTGTCCACCAGTGTATTTGTCATGCGGCCGGAGAAAGGCATTCGGTTTGTGAATTCATTGCCGGGGTGTGAATGTTTGGTGGTAAAGAAGGGAAATCGAAAAATACGATCAAACGGGTGGAAAAGCGTCGGGTAGACGTTTACAGTTATCAGTTACTGTTCATAGGGCGCAGGGGACAGTTGTCAGGGGGCAGGATGGAATTTATGAAAGCTGATTGCTGATTGTTCTGCACCCTGACAACTGCACCCTGTAATCTTTATTTTTACATGGGTACATCTTCCTGGATGAAATTCTCAAATCGGGTCAGTTCCTTTAGGAAAGTTAATTTAAACAACCCCGTTGGACCGTTTCGCTGTTTTCCGATGATAATCTCCGCGGTATTCTGGTTTTCCTCCGATTGGGGATTGTAAACCTCGTCCCGGTAGATAAATACAATCACATCCGCATCCTGTTCAATGGCCCCGCTTTCTCTTAAGTCGGCCAGCTGAGGCCGCTTATTGGGTCTGTCTTCCACCTTTCGGTTGAGCTGGGAGAGTGCCACCACGGGGATGTCGAGATCCTTGGCCAGCCCTTTGAGGGCCCTTGAAATTTCCGACATTTCCAACTGCCGGGATTCCGCTGATCTTCGACCATGGATCAGCTGCATGTAGTCCACGATCACAAGACCCAGTTCGCCTCTTTTCTTGAGCCTTCGGCATTTCGCCTTCATTTCCAGCACACTGATGGCAGAGCTGTCATCGATGAAAATGGGGATTTCCGAAAGACGATCGGCGGAATCGATCAGATCCTGCCACTCGTGTTTTTTGAGCCTTCCGGTTCTCAGCCGGGTGGCATCAATCCTGGATTCAAATCCCAATAGACGGATTCCCAACTGTTGCCGGGACATTTCGAGAGAAAAGACAGCGACCCCTTTTTTTGTGCTCTTGGCTGCGTTGTATCCCATATTCAGGGCCAGCGCCGTCTTTCCCATGCTCGGCCTGCCGGCTACAATAATCAGGTCCGATGGCTGAAGGCCTGCTGTCAAACGATCAAAATGTTCAAACCCGGTGGTGACGCCCGTCAGAAATCCTTTGGATTCCCCCGCCTTCACCACCTTCTCCATACTCCCCTTGATGACGTGATTCAGGCCCTGGAAACCCTCTTTGATCTGCGATTCAGCGATATTAAAAATGGTTTGTTCGGCTTTTTCAAGAAGTTCCTCGGCATCTTCCTGCTCCTGGAAGCATAATTCCGAAATGTTTGAACACTCCGAAATCAACCGCCTCCGCACCGAGGCATGCTTTATAATTTCAGCATGATAGACAATTCCCGCCGAAGTGGAGACCGACTGAACCAGAACCGCCAGATAATCGATACCACCCACCTTTTCCAACTGGCTTTTTCGGGTAAGCGCTTCGGAAAGCGTTATGACATCAATGGGTTCACTCTCGTTATACAGGTGAGCCATCCCATCAAAAATGGTGGCGTGTGCCTCTCGGTAGAAATCGTCGGAAGAAAGGATGTCCATGAGCTGATTCATGGCATCATTGTTTAACAATACCCCTCCCAACACGGCCTGTTCCGCCTCCAAATTATGCGGCGGAACTTTCAGGGAAGAACGGGCGGCGGTTCGATCTTTGCTTCCAGGCATGGAGCAGGCACCTTATTCTTTCGGAGCTTCTTCGTCCGCTTTTACCACAACTTTGATGTTCGCGCTGACCTCTGGATAAATCTTAATCTCGGCCTGAAATTCACCCAATTCCTTTATGGGTTTTTCCAGTACGATTTTCCTTCTATCAATATCAATACCCTGGTCCCTGAGCTGTGCAGCGACATCCATGGATGTGACGGAACCATAAAGTTTTCCCTCTTCACCTGCCTTTTGTGAGAAAGTCAACACGACCTCTTCCATTACCGCTTTGACTTTTTCCGCTTCCTCCTTGACCCTCACCCGTTTAAACTCAATTTTTTTTCGCTGCAGTTCAAGGGCCTTTCTATTGTGTTCCGTGGCTTCCAAAGCCATTAACTGCGGAATCAGATAGTTTCGTCCATAGCCTTTGGCCACCTTGACGATGTCCCCTTCAAGGCCCAGTTCATCCACATCCTGTCTTAAAATTACTTCCATTTGATTCTCCTCCGTCGCCTGCTTCAGCTATCGGCTCTTCGATGAATTCTTCTGAAATCCGCCCACTGGTCAAACAGACCGGCAAGTATCAGCACAATAAAAAAAAGCTGCTGAACCATGATCAAGACGTACGCACCGACCCTGATCCAAGTGGGAACCTTATACTTATTCAAAAAGAACAGCACGATGGATAGCCCGTGAAAAAGATAGATGGCCAAAATAACAATCAGGGCGTTTATGGCCAGAAATTCAATACTCCCTGATGACAAAAATAGCGCAAAACCGGAAATGATGGTGCCCCATACCAGCCATTCAGGGGACTGCCAGCGATCCATGGGCTCAAATCGCGGATATTTGAGATCCCACAACCTGAAGAGCGGTTTGGCAATGACAATGTTCAACCAGAGCGCAAAGCCCGTACCGATAATCATGAGGGACGGGTAAATTTTAGAAATGACCAACATGAACGCTTTCGCATAGGTCTCTAAAGCACGTACGTCCGTCCCTTCCACATTCACATTCTTATACACCCCGATGGTGGCATTGAGATGTTCCGCCATATAGGCAAGAATCATCTCGACGGGACCCATGTTTTTCGACAGACCGAGAAAAAAAAGTAACCCCAGACCCAGCATCAGCATGAAGACCGTTGCCAGCAACAATGTCTGGCCCAGTGCCAGTTCCCGCCTGAAAAGCTCCGATAGGCCCATGCCAATGATACTGAACTCAATAACAAAAATTATGACCTGCGGTTGTCCCATGAGGTTGGCAACAAGTCCGACGGCAAAGACAGCTACCGCCGCAAGCTTCATCCCCTGGCGGAGGCCGAGGCGGGTTGAGTAGCAGAGAAACGGCAATGGTGTCAGGAGGCTGAAAAAAGGGCCTATAAAAGGGATCCAGGCTGAAGCAAGAAGAAGGAACGCGGCCCCTCCCACACACCCCAGCACATCTGTCGTTTTCATCGAATTTCAGGGAAGGCTAAAAGCCTCAAGCACTCTGAAGCGACTTCAGAGTGCTTTTTTAAGGATTTGGGATTATCTGACGATAGACGTCGTGTAGGGCAAAAGCGCAATGTTTCTGGCCCGCTTGATGGCCACGGTCAGCATACGCTGGTGCTTGGCGCAATTCCCGGAAATCCTGCGCGGCGTGATTTTACCCCGTTCGGTCGTAAAATACCTGAGAACTTTTATGTCTTTATAATCAATGGGAAGGCTGCTGTCCGCACAGAACTTGCACACTTTCCGTCGATGGTAAGTCTTTCGGAATCTGCCCTTGGGTCGGTTTGCGCCATCGTTTTTGTTAAAGGATCGATTATAAGCCATCTTTTTCACCCTCGCCTTCCGTGCCTGTTTCCTCTGAATCTGCCGCCTTTTCGACTGCTTCAACTTGGACTGTTTCAACTTGGACTGTTTCAACAGATTCGGTTTCGCTTGGACTGGGCTTTGGCATCAGTTTTTCAAGATCAGCATTATCACTCAATTTGATGGTCTGGTATTTAAGAACTCTGTCGTCCAGACCCAGCTCTCTTTTGAGTTCCGCCGTCAAACCCGCTTCTCCACAATATTGAAGAAGTACATAAAAACCTTTGTCAAATTTTTTGATGTCGTAGGCTAACGATTTTTTTCCCCACTCATCCACCTTCGTCACAACACCTTTGTTTTTCTCCACAGCATCGGTAAATTTAGCGACAACGACACGGTAGTCCTCTTCCGCCAAATTCGGGTTGATGATATAAAGGGTTTCATAATACCTCATTCGCTTTTTCTCCTTTCGGCCATCCCCTATAAAAAGTCTTTTTATTAGAGGGTTTATTTGGTCCCCCACAGCTGGGGGACAAGGAGCCGCTCTAAAATTAAAAACATATATTAATATCAGTGATGCTGCTCTCTGTCAATAAGTTTTTTATAATAATTCACAGGGTGCAGTTGTCAGGGTGCAGAAAAATCCGTTTTAAATTTCATCCTGCCCCCTGACAACTGCACCCTGCACCCTATCAATGTGGTACGAATATTATTCATAATAATTTTTGACGGAAAATCCTTCTTTACTGCAAAGCAGATCCCGGCTTGCTTCTTTCAGATCCCAGGCCACCATCTCCGCCACCATCTCCTCAAATGAGGTTTTGGGCTTCCAGCCCAGCGCCTCCCTCGCAAGACTTGCATCTCCCAGAAGGGCCTCGACCTCGGTGGGGCGATAATACCGTTTATCAACGGCGACGATGCATTTTCCCGTATTTCGGTCATACCCTTTTTCCTCGACACCCTTCCCTTCCCAGCGGATGTCAATACCGACCTCTCTGCCCGCCACATTGACAAAATCCCTGACCGAGTTCTGCTGACCCGTGGCAATCACGTAATCCTTCGGCTGCTCCTGCTGAAGCATCAGGTACATGAGTTCCACGTAGTCCCGTGCGTGCCCCCAGTCCCGCTTTCCGTCCAGGTTCCCCAAGTAAAGACAATCCTGAAACCCCAGCTTGATCCGCGCCAGGCCACGGGTGATTTTTCGCGTTACAAAGGTTTCACCCCGTATGGGGGATTCGTGATTGAACAGGATGCCGTTGCACCCGAAAATACCGTAAGCCTCCCTGTAATTGACCGTAATCCAGTACGCGTAAAGTTTTGCCACCGCGTACGGAGACCGTGGATAAAACGGGGTTCTTTCGGTCTGCGGTGTTTCCTGAACCAGACCGTAAAGCTCCGAGGTGGACGCCTGGTAGAATTTCGTCTTCTTTTCGAGACCCAGGATACGGATGGCTTCCAGAAGGCGGAGGGGCCCCAGTGCATCCGCATTGGCGGTATATTCAGGGGTCTCAAAAGATACCTGAACATGGCTCTGGGCCGCCAGATTGTAGATTTCATCCGGCTGAACCTGCTGAACAATGCGGATGAGATTGGTGGAATCCGTCAGATCACCATAGTGAAGCACAAACCGTCTGCCTGATTCGTGGGGATCCTGATAAAGGTGATCAATGCGGTCCGTATTAAATTGGGACGCCCTGCGCTTAATGCCGTGGACCTCATAATTCTTCTTTAGCATCAGCTCGGCAAGGTAGGCGCCATCCTGACCGGTAATCCCGGTGATCAGTGCTCTTTTCATATTTTTACTCCCGGTATTCTGTTAGGGCCTCAAGTTCTTCTTCCACCATCTTTCGTGCCACATCTTTCATTTTGTATCGGGCCTTCCATCCCAGCTTTCGCTCTGCTTTCCCCGGGTCCGCCTTGATCGTTAAAATATCCGTCGGCCGGAGCAGGCTCTCACTGGTCTTTACATGGTTGTGCCAGTTCAAGTCAACCGCATCAAAAGCCTCGCGAACAAAATCCGCCAGCTTGTTGGTTTCCCCGGTGGCAATCACAAAGTCCTCCGCGGTTCCCTGCTGAAGCATACGCCACATGGCCTCAATGTATTCGGGAGCCCATCCCCAATCACGCTCAACCTCAATATTTCCCAGTTCCAGGACCTCGCCGCTTCCTTTGGCGATACGACAGGCGGCGTTCACAATTTTTCGGGTCACAAACCGCTCCGGCCTCAGCGGGGACTCGTGATTAAACAAAAGCCCCGAGCAGGCAAAAAGCCCATAGGCTTCCCGGTAATTGGCCATATGCCAGAAAGCGGCCGCCTTTGCAACGGCATAGGGACTTCTGGGGTGAAAGGGCGTCTCCTCATTGGCTGAGATCCCTTCCGTGTTGCCAAAGCATTCACTGGATCCCGCATT
>CAYPQJ010000104.1:7989-14493 GCA_964412835.1 uncultured Desulfobacteraceae bacterium
GCGTCCCGCGAAGCGCCGACAACCCGGTAGCCCTTTTCCAGAAGGAATTTCGCCAGATAAGACCCATCCTGACCGGAAACCCCTAGAATCAATGCAATTTTCTGATTATTTTTACTCATATTGCCCACATTTAGATGACCTTTAATATCATAGAACATCCGAGGCACAGAATTTCAGGTCATTGACCTCGAAACTACGCCCTGCTATAGTGCGGCCCTTATAACATTGTGTGATACACGATTCAAGGGTTAACAAATTGAATCTACGCTTGAATCTGATGGAACCGTAAATTTAGAACCAGAGGTTGAAAAATCCTGATGAAACACAAACGCGAGAAGGTGCGCCGTAATGACCCCTGCCCCTGTGGAAGCGGACTGAAGTATAAAAAATGCTGTATGCGCAAGGAGGGTCCATCTCCCAAAAACAGTAATAAGGCGTTATATCTTCAGAAACATGGCATAAGCGTCAAAGAAGCAGGGGATATTGAAGGCATCAAAAAGGCGGGACGTCTTGCCCTCAAAACCCTCGACCTGGTTGAAGTCGCAATTCGTGTCGGAATGACAACAGATGATATAAACACGCTTGTTCACGACTACACCCTTAAAAACGGCGCCACACCGGCACCGCTCGGTTACCGCGGTTTTCCAAAAAGCGTTTGTGTTTCCGTAAACGAAGTCATCTGCCACGGCATTCCCGGTGACAGGGTCCTGAGCGATGGTGATATCGTCAATGTGGACGTCACCCCCATCCTGGATGGGTATTACGCTGATGTCAATAAAACGTTTTTTGTGGGGGACCCGGATTCAAACACCCAAAAAATCGTGGACGTGGCACGCGAATGCCTCAGAAAAGGCGTGATGATGGTCCGCCCCGGAAACCGAATCGGTGACATCGGATTCGCCATTCAATCCTTTGCGGAAAATGAAGGGTGTTCGGTTGTGAGGGAATTTGTGGGTCACGGAGTCGGTTTTGATTTTCACGAACCGCCCCAGGTACCCCACCACGGGCATTGCGGAGAAGGGATCGAACTGATCCCGGGAATGGTTTTCACCATTGAGCCCATGATCAATCTGGGCAAAAAAGATCTTCGGGTTCTGGATGATGGCTGGACCGCCGTAACACTGGATGGCGCCCTTTCCGCACAGTTTGAGCAAACCATACTGGTTACGGATACGGGTTATGAAAGCCTCACCCCCTTTTCCCTCCAATGAACATCGTTAAAGAAGCCAAAACCCTGGGCTTTGTTGCGGTCGGTTTCTCCCGTTCTCAAAAACCCCTGTTTTTTGATGCCTTCTGCGCATGGGTTGATGCGGAAAAATATGGCCAGATGGCATGGCTCAAAAGGCATCGGGATTTGAGAGAAGATCCGGGTAAGCTCCTTCCGGGATGCCAAACCATCATCAGCCTGGCATACCCCTATTCTCCGGCAAAACCGTGCACGCCTGAAGGGTTTACCATGGCCCGGTACAGCGAGCCCCAAAAAAAAGACTATCACAACCGCGTACGAGAAAAAGCCAGACGCCTCGCCCTGCAAATCATGGCATCAACCCCGGATTCAAAAACGAGGGTCTGTGTCGATTCGGCACCCATCCTTGAGCGGAGTTTCGCCTACCGGTCGGGAATGGGTTTCTTAGGAAAAAATAACATGCTCATTGTTCCCGGCCATGGATCCTATGTTTTCCTGGCTGAAATCCTGACCACTGCCACGCTGCCATTGGGCGACTCCGAACCCATGAAAGATCTATGCGGAAACTGCACACGCTGCCTGGATGCCTGCCCCACCGGTGCGCTCGAAGGTCCCAGGCACCTGGATGCCTCCATATGCCTCTCTTACCTCACCATTGAACATGAGGGCGACTTTGACCCTGAAACGGGAGAAAGGATGGGCCGGTGTTTTCTGGGTTGTGATGTCTGCCAGGAAGTTTGCCCCCACAATCAGGTTGAAAAGCCCGGGGCAGGAGCCCTTCCCGCTGTTGCGGAATTCTTGGAAATGGATGATGGGGAATTTAAAACACTGTTTGGGCAAACGGCCCTTGCCCGCCCGGGTCTAGCGCGGATACAACGGAATATCAAAGCTGTCCGCACCCGATCAAACCAGGGAATTTTGACGGAAAGGTAACACACATGGAATTCTGTGATCTGAACTGCCGATACGCCACGTGGCCTGAAAAGGAAGCTCTGGATGGATCAGGGAGTTGCCGGGTTTTTCAGGCCGTCTATTGCAGCAAAAAAAGCCGGCATGTTCACAAGAACATGCCGTGTCATGAAAAGAAAAAAAGAGAGAAAAAGGATGCTCTCAAAGAGAGGTGAAGCGCTTACAGCGCCTGCTCCGACAGGTATCGGCTAATGGCGCCATCGTATTCGTGGGTCAAACGGAACACCTTTCGGGCCAATCGAAATCGTGTTGAAAGTAGCGTCTCCCCGGCCGAGACCTCCATCTCCTTTAAAACCCCTGCGTAGTCATCCGGATCGACAATGACCGTCACATCCTTGAAATTCTTGGCGGCAGACCGCAGCATGGACGGCCCCCCGATATCGATGTTCTCGATGGCCTCTTCCAGCGTCACCCCGTCTCTGGATATGGTTTTTTCAAACTGATACAGGTTCACCACCACCAGGTCGATGCCTTCAATTCCGTGCTCCGCCATCACTTTGACGTGTTCAGGGTTATCACGCAAACCCAGAAGCCCCCCATGCACCTTCGGATGAAGGGTCTTGACGCGACCGTCCATCATCTCCGGAAAACCGGTATAGGCCGAGATATCCGTCACCACAACCCCTCCCTCGCGCAGGGCTTTGGCGGTCCCCCCTGTCGACAATATTTCCACTTGGAATCCAGCCAAGGACTTTGCCAGATCCACGATTCCTGTTTTGTCGGTAACGCTGATGATGGCTTTTTTTATCTTACCCATCTCTGTCTCCTCACATAAGGTCTCAGATAGTGTCTCATACGACGTCATAAATACGATCAATCAATTGCTTTTTTCAGGGTCTGAAACAGGCATGGGAACCTTCAAAAACCCCACACCTTCTTCCTTCAGGGTCTTTTCCTCTTCCTCCGTTGCCGACCCACGGATACTTCTTTTTTCTGCAGCGCCGTAGTGGATTTTCAATGCCTCGGCGGCGAATCGGGTCCCCACATCTTCCGAATTATGCTTAATATATTCAACGACCTCTTTTGCCAGTTTCTGATAATTGATAGCCGCTGAATGGCTCGCTCCCTGCGGTTGGGATGTTCTGACCGCCACAGGTGAAAGTACCTTCCTGACATCGGCAACATCACATAACGGACATCGTACGAGATCTTTTAAATTCTGTTCCTCAAAAGACTGAAGGCTGTCGAACCAGCCTTCAAAAAGGTGCCCCTGGGAACACTCCAAATCAAATGCAATCATTTTTCAATTTATCCTTCCGAATAAAGAACAGCCAGAATCCGTGTTACATCGCTGCCATGATTCTTGACAAGATGGGGAACCGTGGAGTCATAATAGATGGAATCGCCCGCTTCAAGCACGTAAACCTCCTCATCGAGCTTGACTTCCATGGCACCTTCGAGAACATAAATGAATTCCTGGCCATCATGGGCGGATCGCTCTTCATCGGCTTTTGAAGGTTCAAGGGACACGAGAAAGGGTTCCATGTGCCGGTCTTTTTTATGGGGGGCCAGGGATTCATACCCGTATCCATAATATTTACCCTTTTTGGAACTGTAGCGCGAAACCACTTTCCGGTCGTTTTTCCGTACAATGGTGAAGGGCATATCCTCCTCGCCCGATATAAAATACCCCATTTTAAGATCAAGCGCTTTGGCCAGTTTGATAACGGTGCCCAGGGGCGGTGCCACATGGCCGTTTTCGATCTGTTCCAGGAATGCCACATCCAAGTCTGTTCTTTGAGAGATATCCTGCAGTGTCAGGTCCCGATCTTCCCGGACCTGTTTCACCCGCTCACCCACGTTGACCTGAATATCTTCCTTAGGCGCGGATGGGCTGATACTTTTTAAGAAATCCTGCTCCTGGTCTTTTCCACTGAACTGACGACTGATATCCGTCAAAAAATCCTGTTCGGCATCTCGGGTATTTCCCCGACGATTCTCTTCTTCCATAATCATTCCCTCTGGATGGTTCATTTACGTTTCAAGAACAAAGATGACTTCCATTCTGACCCGGTATTCGCGCATGGTGTCATCCTCCACCGCGACCCTTTGTTCGAGAACCCTGAGGCCGGTGATGCCTCTCAATGTTTTTGTGGCCCTTTCAAGACCGGTTTTGATTGCCTCATCGAAACTCACGGGAGAGGCGCCGATGATCTCCGTAACACGCGCAACTCGTTCCAATAGCCGACCTCCTTACTCTTTTCAACTCAAATTTTAGTATTTTGACTCTTTTGCATCAACCCTTGACACAAATCAGCTGTCACCCTATTATCCTAGTCCAACCGTGACAGGTTACTATAAAAGCTAAAGTATGTGATGATAAAAAGCAATGGTTTTTTGTGGACTTAACGGGCACTGAAAAGAAAGGACATTTATCATGAAAGATAATCAATATATCGTTGATGATCTAACCTTGAACGAACCTTGGCGGCTGTTTCAAATCATGGCTGAATTTGTAAGGGGCTTTGAAGAAATGCCCGAAACATATCCGGCGGTAACCATTTTTGGTTCGGCACGGATTTCTTCAGAAAGCGACGTGTACAAAAACACTGTCACAACGGCTCGCCTCCTGGTGGAAAACGGTTTCAATGTGATTTCAGGAGGGGGTCCCGGCGTTATGGAAGCCGCCAACCTGGGGGCGGCCAATGCAAATGGAAAGTCAGTGGGTCTTCATATTGAGCTTCCCAATGAACAACAGCCCAATAAATATGCCAATGTTCGACTGAATTTCAAGTACTTTTTCATTCGAAAAGTGATGTTCGTAAAATATGCCGTTGCCTATATTATCATGCCGGGGGGATTTGGCACCCTCGACGAACTTTTTGAAGCCGTAACGCTCATTCAAACGGAAAGGATTCGGAATTTCCCCGTCATCCTGGTGGGTAGCAACTACTGGGGGGGGCTGCTGGATTGGATTAAAGATGTATTGCTCAAGGAAAAGACCATTTCGGAGTCGGATCTTGACATTTTCCGAATAGTAGATTCGCCCGAAGAAGCTGTGGCCATCATCAAGAGACGGGTTATCATTTAAGGGTCACCGCAAGAAATGAAGGAAACAGAATCATGTTTCAAAGGAATTGAAATCAACCTTTTGCCGGGACAAAAGGATCTTCTCTCTATTTTCATAAAAGAACTGACGGCCTGGAACAAACATATGAATCTCACGGGCTTGTCATCCACCCGGCGCATCATGGACGAACTGGTCGCCGATTCTCTCATGCCGCTCCCCTACCTTCCAAACACAGGGATATGCCTCGATGTCGGCTCGGGGGCGGGTTTCCCCGCCATTCCACTCAAAATCTGCAGGCCGGCCGTTGAATTTTTTCTTATGGAACCCAATTCGAAAAAAGGGAGTTTTTTAAAGCAGATCATCCGGCTCTGTGGATTGAAACAGATCGAGGTCATTAGAGACCGCATTGGGACACCCTCCCCGCCTCTTCCATTTAAAAAGTGCCACATCATTACATCCAGGGCCATGGCGTCCTTGCCGAAACTCATCGGGTGGTGTACGCCCTATCTGGCACCAGGCGGCCTAATGGTTGCTTTTCTGGGGAACCGGTCCGAGGATATTCTTGCCGAATGTGAACCGCTCATGAAAGATAGAGGTCTTTTTGTCGACGAACTGAAACCTTATGCCGTGAAAGGCAAAAAACCTGAAAGGTGCCTGTTAATTCTTAAGAAAGAGGGGAAACCGGTAACCGACAACCGGCAACCGTAAACCGCATCAATATTCTGCCCCAAGCACATCCATAATGGTCTTCAGCTGGTTGTCAATATACTTATCCAGTGTCAGACGGTTTTTAAAATGCCAGTGCTTGAGTATCCACATTTGTGATAACATCAAAATGTTGTAGGCCATAAGGTCAACATCAACCGTTTTGAAGACCCCCTGCGCAATCCCTTCATTAATGATATTCGAAAAAATCTCACTGACTTCGACTTCAAGGGCCATAATCCGCGTTTTTGAATTCCTGTCCAGTGAACTGGATTTCTGATAAAGCAGCAGCATCTTTTCGCGCTGCCGGTCCAGCACCCTGAGGTAGAGAATGATCGCAATGGCCAGCTTCTCCACGGGGTCAACGATATCCTTGATTTCCTTGATCAGGCTCTCCTGGAAAATGTTTAACACATCTTCCATGATGAGCCGCATAATCTCGGATTTCTTCTTGACATAGTGGTAGGTGACAGGCAGTGCAACATTCGCGGTTTCGGAGATTTCCTGAATCGAAGTCGCCCCGAATCCTTTTCTGGCATAAAGGGCGCTTGCAGCGTCTATGATCTTTTTTCGAACCTTATCTGAGGCTGCAATTTGATCAAGTACCGTCAATCTGTTTCTGGGCATATTCAGC
>CAYPQJ010000105.1:0-14322 GCA_964412835.1 uncultured Desulfobacteraceae bacterium
ACCGGGGAAATGGCCATGCTCTCCCTTCAGGGTCCGGAATCCCGAAGGATTCTTCAAAAAATCCTATCCGGAGGACAACTTCCCGAACCGAGGCGAAACTGCGTTAACACAGCGTTCATTTCAGGAATCCAAGTGCTCCTGGCCCGCACCGGTTATACCGGGGAACCCATCTGTTTTGAGCTGTTTATGGAAAGCGCACACGCCCCCATGATCTGGCAACGCCTTCTGGAAAAGGGGGCACTTCCCGTTGGGCTCGGCGCACGGGACACCCTGCGCCTTGAAGCGGGCCTGTCCCTTTACGGGTACGAGCTGGGCCTGGACCCCGACGGCCGGGAAATCCCCATATTGTCCTGTCCCATTGCGAAACCTGCTGTCAGCTTTTCGCCGCTCAAGGGCGATTTCGTGGGAAAATCAGCGTTACTAAAACAATTTGAGGCCCTCAAGAAAATCATCAACCATGATCATGCAGATCCCGCAGATCTGCATCGAATGATCAGGCCCATTGCACTCATTGAAAGAGGTGTCGCCCGTCCGGGGTCAAGAATCTTCAGAGGGGACAGACCCGCAGGCGTCATCACCAGCGGCACCATGATTCCCATGTGGGTGATGAAGGGGGAGGGATTACAATCCGTATTGACCGATAAACACGGGCTTCGTGCCGTCTGTCTCGGCTATGTGGACAGTGACATCGAAGTGGATGAACCCCTCTCGGTTGATGTTCGCGGAAAATCCATTAAAGCGACGGTAGTTCCTTTTCACCTGAGATCCGATGCGCCTCCCTACGCCCGCCCGATCCTCCATGGCCATGCTTCAGCATCACCTGCTCCCCATGAAGCGGACACCACCGGAAAAGTTCATGATCTTCTCCGGAAAACCATTGATAACCACACCTGGCGACAGCAGTCATGCATCAACCTCATTCCATCGGAAATAACCCTTTCCCCCATGGTGCGATCTCTTTCCATCATGGATCCGGCCTTTCGTTATGCCGAGCACAAGCAGGCAAAAGCATTCTATGATGCGGACATTTTCTATTATCAGGGAACGGATTTCATTGCCGAGGTGGAATATCTACTGGAAGCGGAACTGCAAACCTATCTGGGCTGCAAGGAGGTGGAAACCCGCGTGATCAGCGGCCAGATGGCCAATATGGCCGTCTATAGCGCCATGTTGGACTACCTGAATCGCACCGATCGAAAACGGGAGGCCCGACGGTTACGCCAGGTCATGTGTCACCACATCGCCAAGGGAGGGCATCTCAGCAGCCAGCCCATGGGGGCACTCCGGGACTTTGTGGCCGTTGATCCCGTAACCGAACGTCCTGCGGTGGTCAACTTCCCCGTATTGCCGAATAACCCCTACAAAATCGATGTACCCGCCACCCTCAACGCCATCGAAATATCCCGACCGGAGCTGATTATCCTGGGGAAAAGCATGGTAATTTATCGGGAACCCATTGCCGACATCGCCCGATTCCTTGAAGACCGGGGACTCAAGAATACGGTGTTGATGGTGGACATGGCCCACGTGCTGGGGCTCATCGGACCCCACTTTCAGGAGCCCTTTAAGGAGGGCGCCCACCTGGTGACCGGTTCCACCCACAAAACCTTTTTCGGGACCCAGCGTGGCATTGTGGGATGCCCCTTCACAGAACAGGACACCCGTTATGAACTCTGGGAAACCCTCCAAAGACACACCTTTCCAGGATCAGTCTCCAACCATCACCTGGGCACCCTGCTGGGGCTGCTCATGGCGACCTACGAAATGAATCATTTCAAAAATGACTATCAGCCAAAGGTCATCGCCAACGCCAGGGCCTTTGCCCGGGCACTCTCAGACTGTGGTCTTGAACCGGCGGGAGAACCCCACATGGGGTACACCGAAACCCACCAGGTGATACTGCCCGTGGGGTACGGGCGCGGCCCGGAGATGGCGTTAAGGCTGGAGAAAAACAACATTATCTGCAATTACCAGGCGGTTCCCGATGAGGAGGGGTTCACCGCATCGGGCGCCCTGCGCCTGGGGGTTTCGGAAATGACGCGATTCGGGATGGCAGAGACGGATTTTCAGGAACTGGCTTCATTGATCAGTGAGGTAATTGTCAAAAACGCCCAGGTTAAACCCCGGATTGAAAAAATGCGGCAACGGTTTCAAGATTTAAAATTCTGTTTTTCGGAAAAGGAATTCGAAGGCCGCATGCAGGATCTTCACAAACTCCTTTTATAAAACACAACAAAATGAGTGTGCGAGGGGACGCCCTTTAGTGTGCGAGGGGACGCCCTTTATATTTTTACATTTCGCATTCAAAAACCCGCGATAAAGGTCTGATACCCGTGAAATGTAAAAATATAAAGGGCGTCCCCTCCTGACAACGCTTTACCCTGGATTACTGTATTCGATTGTAAAAGTTTCTGCGGTTCCCGTGACCTCATCCCCGGTTTCGTCCAATGCGATGAGTTCCACGGTATAGGTACCTGAATCGAGATTCAGATTGAATTCATGTTCAAATTCATAGATTGAAGGAAAAGTCCTGGTTGTTGATGTCTTGCTATAGATCCGTTTCAGTGTTACATCACGGGTCGTCGTATGGATTTCCAGTCCCTGTGAGTCTTTTATGTGATATCGAATTTGGTCAATCCGGTTGTCGGCAATATAATACAGATACTGATTCTCCTCCGTTGATTCCGTAACCCCCGCCGGTATGGGCGTGACAACACCAAAAACGCTGAACTCCTCGTTGGATGTCATCGCGATGCCATCTGAGAGATCCAGATCAAGGGTCTTAGGCGTCTCATCGCTGTCGCTGTAATAGTTGTCACCGTCACCTGTCCCGCGTGCTTTAATGGATGCCCGTGTCAGCACCAGTCGGTCTCCATGATCCAACAGGGTAATGGATCCCTCGATGGCCCTTTTCTCCGATTCCATCGTGGTATAATTAATCTCAGGCTCTCCAATGTCGTAATAGTAAAAAAAGGTGTTCGGGCTATCAATGACTTCCGTCAGCAATGCTTTGCCGATTTCGAGACAAGTCGTTGCTCCCATATCTTTCAAGTTATAAAGGATGAAACCGATCATAGCGTTTGCAGGCGTGCCGTATGTTGCGCCGTCAACCGTATTGACGACCTCCAAAGAGTTCCGCGGCCTCGCGCGTTTTTCTATCTTGTAGCAGTGAGTCCAATTCATAGGAGAAAAGTATCCGGGAAGGGGGTCATAGAGCTTCCCGTATCCATGGGCATTTGCATAGGCAAAGAATTTTTCGCGATGATTGTCTGGGTTGAAGCCGCCGAATAACTTACGTCTCGGTTTGAAGTACACCTGAATGGTTTCAGTGTGTGAAAATATTTCCCCCGATAGGCCGGTAACCTTGAGCGTATAAACCCCTTCGGTCAGGTCTTCAAGGGGGTTATCTGCTGCATCAATATAGTCGGTATCAAAATCCTTTGTCGATCCGCCCAATATGATCCCGCCATAATATTCCTTGGAAACCAGCACCTTGTTCCCTGGATAGTAGAACCCTCCCGGATTATTCACCAGATCCGGCCCCATTCTGAGGCCCTTGTATTCAGCGTATCGATAGTTCTGTTCGATAGCACTGTCCGACGTTACGCCGGTCACATCATCGACGTGACTTTCAAGTGTCCTTACAGGCGTCCCCAATGTGGTTTCCCCTTTAAAAAGCTCTATTCTTATATTCCCGGGGTATTGAACTCCATCAAAATCCCCGATCACATAAAAATCGCTCTTTTCACCAAAGTACCGCTCATTCACACTGGGATATTTTATTGTAAATGTCTTTTCAGAAGAGCTTGAACTCGAATCCGAGCACGACAGGGTAAGCAGCAGGCCCAAAAGTGCAAAAAGAGGAAGGAGTCGCTTTACGAAAATAACAGTCTTTACCGGGCGCTTTTTCATGAAATCTCCTTTCAGTACTGTCTAATGTTAAACAAAATTCATGGAATGATAAAAAGAGTTTGGGTATGTGAAATGTCTCCGCTTCAAGGAAGGTTTTTGAAAAAACGCCCTAAAGTGCCCCTTTGTCATCCCGTTATTCATTAAGGGCAGAAATAATTCAGCCCACCTTAACGTGATTTTGGCGATGTTATCCCTGTTAATGGTGGCCGCATTGATAATTCAGCCACTTTTCAACACATGCATTGTCACAACTGAGGATAATGAATCCGTCAAGGTTGCCTTTTGTATCAACGTGCCCTGCGAGTATAATGCCCAAATCCTTCATCTTACTTTCACCAGCATGTTTGGAAACCTCTTTGAAAACTTTGGGAACCGTCGTACCCCGAATAAATTTTATAGCACAGTTCTTTCCTTTGATTGTTATAATTTTGGACCATTTCCCGTGATTAGGAAGATGTTTTAAAAGTGGCCCCCTTATGTCGGGTGGGACCTTACCAATGTGAATGTGCAGTTGATGCTGAGTACGGTGCGCACGCGGATTAACAGCTAATCCAATCCGTTTAAATAAATGTCTTTTTATTTCTTTAGGATATGGTGCTGGCTCGGTACCGGCATCCCAGGCATAGGTCCAATAAGGGTATTTGTCCCGATGATGCGCGTCCTCTACACCAATCACCGGCTTAGTTGGTACTGCCATAAAATGACATTTCTCTTCTTTAACAATGGCAACCGGCGGTTTTACATGCTTTTTTATCTTCTTATCCCCCTTATTATAGCACCAGTGATGATTACTCCATTGTTTATCATGATTCTTTATGCAGGCAGCCACAACAGATTTCCAGAGATTACAAGGAGGGAGAGGTTGCTTACCTTTAACTTTAGGTGGTATGTAATCATGATTATTTTTGTACGTGCAATTCTTATCAGGATGAGGAGCAAGATCTTTGGCGACCGCTTGTGAGCCCAAAAGTACAGAAGAAATAAGGACCAGTCCGGCTAAGGACGTTACCCGCCGCCACCATGATGCGGAATGTGTGTCGGTCGACTCTTCCCGATGATCCTGATTAGGATTTGTCCGAAGTTTTTCTGCGTGCTGTTTTTCTCTCATTTCTCGAGACTCCCTTCATGGGTGTATGACACAATTCAAAAAACAGTATGTTCCCTCAAAAACCGAGCTTTACTTGTGCTTTGACACTCCCGTTCCTGGCGTGCTCGCTCTGCAAAACCACCTTTACGATTATCTGTGACGGGGCCACCAGGCAATTTTGCTCACAAAGCCGTCGGAATACCCATCAATATCGGTAGTTCCGGTCACGTAACAGTCGATGGATCCATTCACTGCGATATCGTTACCGTAGTCCATTCCGCTGCCGCCCAGATAGGTGGAGTAGACAAGGGCATCGCCCGATGGATTGAGCTTTGTTATAAACGCGTCCTCCTCCCCGCCGATCATCTTCTGGAAGGGGTTTTTTGTGGGAAAATTATCAGATTCAGTATATCCAGTCACGAAGCAGTCGCCCAAATCGTTCACTGCGATTCCGGAACCCACGTCATCCTTGCTGCCGCCAAGATAGGTGGAATAAACAAGGGCATCGCCCGATGGATTGAGCCTGGTTACGAAAGCATCCCACTCCCCCCCCATTGTTTTCTGAAAGGGATTCTCTGTGGGGAAATTATCGGAATGGGTATAACCGGTCATGTAGCAGTTGCCGGAATTGTCCACTGCCATGGCCTTTGCGCCCTCATCCTTGCTGCCTCCAAGATAGGTGGAGTAAACAAGGGCATCGCCCGATGGATTGAGCTTGGTTACAAACACGTCCCACGCTCCGCCGATAGTCCCCTGAAAGGGATTCTCTGTGGGAAAATCATCGGAATAGGTAGACCCGGTGATGTAACAGTTGTCCAAACCGTCCACGACAACACCGATGCCTTCATCGGGCGAGCTGCCGCCGAGATAGGTGGAGTAGACAAGGGCATCGCCCGATGGATTGAGCTTGGTTATAAACGCGTCCTCCTCCCCGCCGATCATCTTCTGGAAGGGGTTTTTTGTGGGAAAATTATCAGATTCAGTATATCCAGTCACGAAGCAGTCGCCGAAATCGTCCACGGCAATACCGGAACCCGCATCGTTGCCGCTGCCACCGAGATAGGTCGAATAGACAAGGGCATCGCCCGATGGATCCAGCTTGGCTACGAAAGCGTCCTGCTCACCGCCAATGGTCTTCTGGAAGGGGTTTTCTGTGGGAAAATCATCGGATTCGGTTTCCCCGGTCACGTAGCAATTGTCGAAATCGTCCACAACAATATCAAAAGCCACATCGTCGCCGCTGCCGCCCAGATAGGTGGCGTAGACAAGGGCATCCCCCGATGGGTTGAGCTTAATGACGAAAGCGTCCAGGGTTCCGCCCAGACTGTTTTGAAGGGGATTCTCTGTGGGGAAATCATCAGAAAAGGTAAGACCTGTCACATAACAGTTGCCGAAACGGTCCACATCAATGGCATAGCTGTAGTCGTCCGAGAGACCGCCAAAATAGGTCGTAGAGACCAGAATCGGATCGATAATGAGCGCATATTGTCTGTCATAAGACCCCACTTCAAAACCGAACACATGACCCTCGACCCCCGGGACTGATGCCATCAGCTTAAACCGCCCCTGACGGGCAACGCGCTTTCCAGCAATTTCCTGATATATTACCGGTTTTTTCTGGATCAGTTTTTTACCGTGGTTTAAGCTAAGGCTCAGATCCCCCTGTTGTGTGACTTCAAGCCCTTCAAGGCCCTTGTAGCAGAATCGCACACGAGAGGGGTCACTCCCCGGCTTTACCACAACATCATATTCCAGTTGTCGGTTTGTCCCGTAAAATTTCAGGTCAACCCCCGGATATGCCTCCCGATATACCACCGATCCATAGGTAGGGAGCCTGGTTCGCCATTTTTTGGGATCTTTCCCGATATAATAGTTTACCGTTGTCGGCTGAACCCCCTCACCAACCATGTCTGCATCTTTTTTCATGCCCAGCGGGATGAGCCGAACAACAGAAGGGGAACCGTGGTGCAATTGGGTCTCCGGTCCGTGCAGACGAAAGACAACTTCTTCCCTGGTGAAAAAAGCGGTGTATCCTTGCGCTCTATTATAGAATTTGACCTTTTTATCCAATCGGCCATGATTCTTGATGAAATAGAGGGGGATTTTCCCATAGCGCTCCAAGACCTGCAACTTTTTTGGATCGCCAACGATAGCACCGGCCGATGAAGCATACCCAAACACCGCCAGCATTATTGCGATAAGGTAGTTTTTGAAATGTATCTTCATCATTTTAACCCCCTTTAATGTATTTGTGTCCCTTCCCTTAAACTGTCATGAATTCCAATAAAAATCTTACCGATCCTCATACACCAATTTTATATAATACTCCTAAATTCTAATTACACCAAACAAGCTCTTTTGGTCACAAAAAAATAAATAGTGCCCGAACAAAAACTGTCTTTTTCGCCAATCTCCGCGTCAGATAACCCGTTCTTAATAAAATTGGTTAATCCTCAAAATACCAAATGTATTCCTGCGGTTAAAATTTTGATCTTCCTTGATCTTGACAAAAATCCTAGTTTTCGCTCAGACACTCTTTAGGGAAATTCCTTCGAACAACTTCCAATGCCAATAACCTCATCGCTTGAATTATACGCAAGAACCGTAAATTCATAAATGCCATATCCGTATGGGGATTTGGAAGGACAAGGTCCATTATATTCTCCCAAAGTCCCATATGCGATTACTCCCTTACCTCTGTTATAAACAGTTCCTCCACCATGGTAGTAATTATTATTTTGTACATCAATGACGTTTACGCTGAAATATTCAGTACCTTCCGGGATATCTGAAATTTTAATTTCCGGATTTCTTAGATCAAAACATTTTCCATAATCGCTGGGCCATGAGAAGCTCACTGTCATTTGTTTCGCGTTTGAGTAGTCTGGGGGGTTATGCGTGCCATCATCAGTGCATCCTGAAAATATAAGAAAAATCAGGAGGCAGGAACAAAAATTTTTAATCATATCTCTTCTCCATTACAATCCAGGAGGGGGGCTTGATCCTGCCCCCACTCACATCTTTCATCTCCACATCCAGCACGGCCTCCTGAAAAACCCCAGCCATGTCCGTAATCCATATGTCCACCAGAAACCGGTCCGGATGAACCTTTTTAGGGAAAATCCCGGCAATATAGGCGTTTTCAGAACGGGTCGGCGCAAACAGCCGGCGCAAGCCGAAACCCACGGGAAAACCCACCAACCCGGCGTAACGCTGTCCCCAGACACAGGCGGCATGAAACGCGGCATCCAGGGGAAAAGGTGAACCCAGAGGGATCGGCAATCCCCCGAGGGGCGGCGCGTAAACCGTTGCTTCAGCACCCGTGTCAAATAAGCTTACACCGTCTTTCAGGTTGTGATAGCTGGGACCAAAGGGTACCAGACTTTTGTAAATGGTTCCAACGGAAATATGATATTCGGGCATTTCCGGAATTTTTAAGGGGAGCGGATCCTGGATTTTTGGAAAATCCTGGAAACACAGTACTGCATGTTCTTTGGTTCTGGTGATCATGGCCTTTTTAGATCGGGTTCTGGTGATAAGCCTTGAAACAGCTGTGCCATTATCAAAAATCTCCAGATCGTTAAACGCATCTATCGGGTGATGCGCATCTTCAATGACCAGAAACTTGTCAAACCTGGCGTTCCGGATGCAGTTAACGGCCGTTGCAGGCAGATGGACCAAGGTGGATTCCGCCAGTATTTCCATGGCCTCCACCGCCGGCAGAACCGCTTTACCCTGGAATTGATGGTCCATGAGGTAAGGCGGCACATTGATGCTCAGGGGAAGCCGCACGCGATCCGTTATTTTGGGAAGACTTTCCATAAGTGACGGGTTTTTTCATCGATGGCCACGGGGGTGCCCGTTACATTGAGGGCACAGTGGCGGGTAAAACCTTTACATACGATTTCCCCGGTTTTGCCATGGGTAATGATATAATCAAACGCCAGGCGAACCCGTTCCAGTTTTCCGGGAATCGTATGAATCCACAGGGGGTCATCATATCGAAGGGACGAATGGTATTTAACACCCACTTCGATAATGGGGTAAATATGCCCCCCGGCCTCGATCTCCCGGTAGGGATACGCCGTATCCCGCATCAAAGTAGCCCGCCCCAGTTCAAAAAACCGGAAATAGTTGGAATGGTACACCAGCCCGGACCGATCCGTGTCCGCGTACAGTACCCTTGTGCCGCATCTATGCCAGATACGGCCGTCGGTTTCGTCCCGCACACAGGGATTGTCATCACCGAGGGTTTCCGGAATAAATGGTTTCGGCCTCATCTCATACCCCCCTGAAAACCACGCAGCAATTGGTCCCGCCGAACCCGAATGCGTTTGAGAGAAAAATGTCATGGTTCATTTTACGGGTCTTATGGGGAACCACATCCACACCGTCAAATGCGGGGTCGGGGATATGGTTGATGGTGGGCAGGATGACCCCCTGTTGCATGGCTTCAATGCTCAAAGCCCCCTCAATGGCGGCGGCCGCGCCGAGGGTATGCCCGATCTGGCTTTTGTTGGACGAAATGGGCATCTTTTCCAGGTGGCCCTTAAACACCCTTTTCAGGCAATCCACTTCCATGGTATCCCCCCTTGGGGTTGAGGTGCCGTGGGTGTTGACGTATTGGATGTCTTCGGGTGAAAGCCCCGCATCATCGATGGCTTCACGCATGGCCCTCACCACCGTATCCGGGTTGGGCCGGGTGAAATGATAGGCATCGGATGACCAGCCCACCCCCAGGACTTCCGCCTTAGGTTTCAGTCCATAAACGGAAAGCATTTCTTCCGCCGCCAGAACCATTACACCTGCTCCTTCGGAAAGAACAAATCCCTTTCGGTCAATGCTGAAAGGCCGTGACGCCTGCGCCGGATCTTCATAGGCCCGGTCTTCAGGCAGAATCTTGATGGTGGCGTTCATGTTTTCAAAGCCGTGAATAATCTCCGGAATAAGACTGGTATCCACCCCACCCGCCAGCACAAAATCGCAGTCCCCGTCTCGAATCATTCTGGCCCCCAGACCGAATGCGTAATTACCCGAGGCACAGGCCCCTTGCGGGGAAAAAATGGGCCCCGAAAATTTAAGGACCATCCCGGCCTTGCCGGACGGCAGGTTGGCGCACAGGTTCGGCAACAGATAGGGGCTTATTTTTAAAGGGCCTTTGTTCACATAATTATCCATGGCCACCCTGAAAGCATCCGCTCCATTGAGGGCGGAACCCACCAGACAGGCGGTTCGGGGACCCGTGTGTTTATCCATTTCAAGCCCCGCATGCAAGAGGGCTTCACGGCAGACGGCAACCGTCAGAAGAACAAAATCCGCATTCCAGTTATAAACTTCCTTGGCATCTGCAAAATCGAGATCAAGCGGATTCCAATCCGGGATCTCCCCCACCACATGGCTCAGGGCTTTCACCCGGCAACGGGTTACCTTCCTGAAACCCGCCTCTCCGTTTACAGCCCGTTTCCATGATTCCGGAAAGGTCTTCCCTAAGGGGGTAGCCGCCCCATAACCCACCACAAAAACCCGTCTGTTGCTGGGTGCTTTCATGATCCACCCAATTTAGGGGCGAAAGATTTTTCGCCCCTACTCATGCAATTTTTCGAAACACAACACATGCATTACACCCGCCAAAGCCAAAAGCGTTTTTCAAAACAAATTCCTGGGTTAAAGGTCTCGCCCCTTCCGGCACACAATCCAGACCCATTTCAGGGTCCGGGGTATAGTTGATGGTGGGCGGCAGCGTTCCTTTTTGCATGCCTTCCATGGCCAATATGGATTCAATAACACTTGAGGCCCCCATACAGTGTCCCGTAACGGATTTATTGGCGCTGATGGGTGGAAGTTTCTCACCAAACACCGAATTCAAGGCGTCATACTCAACCTTGTCCCCCACCCGGGTGGAGGTGGCATGGGCATTGACGCTCGCAATGTCCACTGGCGATACCCCCGCATTTTCAATGGATTCAGAAATAGCGCGCCGTACGGTTTCAAAGTTGGGGGCCACGAAATGGTGCGCATCGGATGTCATGCTCCAACCGGCCAGTTCAATATTATAGCGCAACCCGTGAGTATTCGCAAAATCCTGTGAGGCCAGAATCACGCAGCCCGCACCCTCGGACACCACGAATCCCCTTCGATCCATTGAAAAAGGCCGGCTGGCCCTTTCGGGCGGTTCCAGGTTTTGCCCCTCTTTGGGACGATAGGCGCCGTTCATGGTGTAAAACCCCGCTACTATGGGTTCCACCAGGGGGAAATCCACGGCCCCGCAAATCACCAGATCAGCCCGGCCCTGATCCAGCAGCATTTTACCCACAATCATGGAGGTCACCCCCGTGGCACAGGCCGTAATGGTGGCGGTAATGGGCCCGGTGGCGCCGGTCTGTATGGATATCTTCCCTCCCACCATATTGATGCAGGCATTGGGATTGGTGAAGGGATGGGGCATCCGCCCTTCACGGATCATCCGCCTGTCCGCTTTCAGCACCGCATCCTGCCCTCCCACTGCGGAACTGAAGGTAACAGCCGTCCTCGGGGCCAGATCCGGGGTAATTTCCACCCCGCTTCTCAACAGAGCACGATGTGTCACCAGCAGGGCGTTTTTAAAAACAGGGGAAGTCCATTGGGCCAGGTTCCTCGGCGACAGAAAGGGATAGGGCGATGCATCCCACGCCGCCACCTCTCCCGCAATGCGGACCGGAAAATCATCCGTCAGGGGAAAACGCGTCAGCGGCCCGATCCCGCTCTTACCCCCAACAGCATTTTCCCATTGGGTCTCCATGTCCGTTCCCAGGGGAGACACCGCATCGTAACCCAGGATAACGGCATTTTCTACCATGGGATAAACTGGTAGAGCTTGGCAAACATCTCATACACCTCAATCCACCCCTTCAGGTCCTCTTCAGAACGGATGTGGGCCCGCTTGTTGACCATGACCCAGCTCATGTGGGCGGCCCCGTCCTTGCAGGTTGAACAATCCCGGGTCTCGGAGGTGCAGCATCGATGCATGGTTTTAAGATCCGATGCCCACCTGATGAAGCCGATGAGGCGTTTCGGACCGGGATCTCTTTTGTCCAGGGGTTCGGTAACGGAAGGGCACTCATCCCACCCGAATGAACGATCCAGCATTTTTCCGGTGGTGATAATACGATGGTAGTATTTTGATGAAATGACCGTGTCAGGGTAAAGGTCCAGCATCTGGTCCATTTCGTCCCGAATGGCTTTCAATTGTTCATCGGTCCAGAAGAACTGGTCCACCCCTTCGTCGTTTGAAAGGAGTTGCATATGCACTTTCAGACCCGCGTCCCTTATTTTTTTGACCAGCCGCTCTGTTTTCCCCATCTGTTTGGGCGTAATGGTGTAAAGGTAATAGGCATGGGGATCGCCCGCGTAATGCTTGCTGGAGATGGAAAACGTGTCCCTGCCCCGAAGGGTTTTTTCATCCTCTTCATCGCCCCACAATGAAATGCCCACCATCATGTGGGGAAATCGGTCCCGCGGCACCTTGATGAGGCCGTTTGTGGCACAAAAGGTGGGCAGCCGCTTGTAAAATGCTTCCACCCGGTCGAGACACAGGGTGGGCTCTCCGCCGATCAATATGGCCAGATTCACCCCCCGTGCCATTTCCCCATCGATAAAAGTTTCCCATTTCTTTATATCCATCTCTTCACGGGCGACTTCATGTTCCCCGGAAGAGAAAAAAAAGCATCCCTTGCACCGCAAATTGCATCGATTGGTCACATCGTAAATGGAGCTTCTGATGTTTAACTTTGAAATTTTTTTATATCGGTTGTACCACTCTTCATTTAGAAGGGAACTAACGGTTTTCATTTAGAAAAATCCTTGCATTTTAGATTTTTTCGAACCGCATTCGATATTCATCTTTTCACTGCTAACGCTTCAACTCCAAAGACCATGACCGGGTGGCGGCACAAAATCCGAACATAGATTTCGACCCTTCCCATACCCCATCACCCATACCGAAAGATAAGTATCCACATAATCCAGCCATGATCTGAAGGTATCCAAATCGGTTCCATGGCGAAACAGTTTCGCCGTTACGATGGCGCTCCCGGCGGCATAATGCCGGCAATCTTTGCAATCCGTGTCCGGAACGCAGCAGGCTGCCGCCCGGTTCCATGTGAGATCCGTGCGGTACTGCCGAAAAGACCGGCCCAGTCCCTGGGCCTTTGATGGGTTCATCCTGGGATAGGGACAGGCGTAGAGGTCATGAAGACTCAAAGGGTGGGTGTGGGCCACGACGTTATAGGGAGAAAACAGGATAGTATGGGGATATCGCGAGAGAAGCGCCATCATGGTTTTCCGAACATGCCCCAGCGATGTTTTCGTATGGCGAAGGGGGCCTTCATAGCCCACAGGTGCGGAGAACATGTTGAAAGTGACCTTGCACCCCGCTTCGGCAAGCATCTCCAGAACATCCTCGGCATCCTCAATGTTGTCGCGGGTGAAAGTGTAGACAAAAACCGCCCTCTCGTCCCCCCGGTAGTTGGCGATCTGTTGTTGCAGCATCCCCTTCCGGTGGCGAATCCGGGCGCTGGTCTCGTCATTTCCCCAGACGGAAATATGGATTTTGTAACCCACCGGCTCCGGGATTTTCCTTAACCCATTGGTTGCAATGGCACCCAGGGGAATTTCCCGGTAGCAGACATCACAAAGATCCGGCACAAGGGACGGTTCAGCGCCCGCCAGAACCACATAGGTGATGCCCCTTTTTTTTTCCGCCTCCATCAACTGCCGCCATTGATCCGGGTCCCGGTTCTCCTGAGCGAACTGTTTCTCCCCCTCGTAGTAATAACAGCCATCGCATTGGATGTTACAGCGATGGGTCATGTCGTAAGTGGATTCCCGCAGGAAAAAATAACGTCGCACCCTTTCCCATCGCCGGTTTATTTCCGGATCGGCCAGAAGGTCCTTAAACCGATACGTCTTTTTTTGTGGCTTTTCTTTCATACGCCGCTCTTAAGGGCTCGCTCAAAAATAACTTCACATTTTCCCATCGGTTTTTCTCTTAATTCCAATAAACAGGCCATTGAAACCAACCGTGAATACGTAACACTTTCAGACCTAAAATGAAAGGAGGATTTAAAAAGCCCTGCCGGAAGACCAGAGCTATAATGCAATCTTAATATTGACCTCAGCCCAAATGGATTATTCTCGCATACAGTGTCTGAACGAAAACTAGTGCCCATCCACAAATGGCTAATTTGCCCGATTTCGGCGTCAGTCTCAAATTGTAATCCTCGAAATACTACAATGTATTCCTGCGGTTACAATTATCGCCTTCCTTGAACTCGAACAAATTTTCT
>CAYPQJ010000106.1:0-14128 GCA_964412835.1 uncultured Desulfobacteraceae bacterium
GCCTCTTCCATTATGGCCCTCACACGTTTACCTGTCGCCAGGTCAAAGAAAGCCAGGCGGCATTCATGAATCTCATCAGAGAAAATCCAAAGCCTGAGCAGTTGGACAAAGCCATCAGGGAAAACTTTATGGTTTACCGTGCCACCGGGCACAATGGAGATGACCAGGTTCTCTTCACCGGATATTTTGAACCCCTCTTTGATGCCAGCCTGACACCCGATGAGACCTTCAGATATCCTCTCTACAAAAAACCTGACAACCTGATAACAGCGGACCTTTCCCTATTCAAAAAGGACCTTAAGGGGCGGAAAATCACCGGCAGAATCGAAGGAAAGCGGTTTTTACCCTACTATTCCCGAAAAGAAATAGAGGAAGGGGCCCTTGGCGGAAAAAACCTTGAACTGGCCTGGTTGAAAAGCCCTGTGGACGCGGCCTTCCTTCACATTCAGGGATCAGGCCGACTCCTCCTCAAGGAGGGCGGGGCACTTAATGTGGGCTACAGCACTTCCAATGGACGAGTTTATCAAAGCATTGGCCGTTACATGCTGGATAAGGGGCTCCTTACGAGGGAAGAAATGTCCATGCAGGCCATCAGGCGGTATCTCTCGGAGCACCCGGAGGCTGTTCAGGAGATTTTGAACCATAACCCTTCCTACATATTCTTCAGACCTCTTAAAACCGGACCCGTTGGCAATATCGGTGTGCCGCTGACCCCGGGCAGATCCCTTGCACTCGACTCAAAACGTTTTCCCAAGGGGGCACTGGCCTTTATCTCTTGCCGGAAACCGACTTTAAGCCCGACAGGCGAAATCACAGGATGGCACGGGTTTTCCCGTTTCGTCGTGAACCAGGATACCGGGGGCGCCATAAAAGGACCGGGAAGGGCCGACATTTTCTGGGGAAACGGCCCCTACGCCGAAACAGTGGCAGGGCATTTAAAGCATGAAGGGGCTCTTTACATCCTGATCCAGAAACCCCGGAAATGATTTATTCCTTTTGATGCTAAATCCGTCCCAGGTATCTATAAAGGAAAAGATCATTGAACTATTTCTGGAAGCGATAACGGAAATATGGCCGAATATCAGCGTCTGAAGGAAGTGCTCCCATTGGTGTTCCGGCTGGGGGAATAAGAGCCGAAAGTTTAAATCAATCCTCCGGAAGATCTTGAATATCATGCCCGGGCGATAAAAACTCAATTTCCAGCAGGGAGACATCGTCATTAAAAATATTCTTACCCTGCCGTTCTTTCATGGTACCGATAATACCCTTCACGTGGGCCTGATTTTCCCTGAAAAGACCGCCCACCACCTGAACAAAATCCTCTACCATGCAAACCCTGTCGCCACAACCATCGACCTCGTAAATACCGTCGCTGTAGATAAAAAGCCGTGTAAACGGTTTCAGAGAAAATGAAGTACTGGGATATTCTTTCACCGGCATGGCACCGATAATAAATCCTTCTCCCCACAGTTTGACCGGCTTGGCCGTTTCCGGCGAATCACCTGTGATGGCAATGGCCGGCGGGTGACCCCCGCCGGCATAAGTAATCTCACCTTTTTGTTTATGATACACCCCGTACCAGATGGTGAAATACATATCGTTATGATCTTCCATTTTGAAAACCTGGTTGAGTTCAGCCAGAACCTGGCCCGGATTTCTGAAATCCACTTGGTTGAGAGACTCGGACCGCAATGCGTTAATGACGGATATGGACAAAAGGGCGGCCCCGATTCCATGTCCGCATACATCCAGCAGATACATGGCAAAATGATCCGTGTCAACCCAGTGATAGCCGAATGAATCTCCTCCCAGGGATGTGGATGGAATAAATTCCCAGTCGGTACGGATATCTCCCTCAAGCCGAGCAGGGAGAAGGGCGCGAACGTAGGCCGCAGCCTGCTTCAGCTCGCTGTTGAGGGCCGCTTGGCTGGCCAGAAGGGCCTCATAGGTTTCGTTGCGCTCAAGAAGTGTGATATAGGCTTTTGAGTGATAGCGAATCCGAGCAATAAGTTCGACCTTGTCGGGCAATTTCACCAGATAATCGTTAGCACCCCTGGCAAAGGCCTCAGCTTTTGTGGCAGGATCTTCCTTGGCGGAAAGTACAATCAACGGGATCTGGCGCGTGTCCTCTGATGCCCTGAAAAACCGAACCAGGGTCAGTCCGTCGATTCCGGGCATCATCAAATCCTGCAAAATGAGGGTGGGATGGATTTTCCTGGCCAGATCAAGGGCCTTTGTGGGATCCTGGCAATATTCCAATTTGATATCCGGTTCTCCCGACAACATCCGCCGAACGGCTTCGGCCACAATTTCCTGGTCGTCCACGAGAAGTACAATGATGGTCTGTTTGGAAAAAACGGGAGGACTTTCATGGCCATGTTGCAGGTTTTGGGTTAGCATATATCAATATCTCCTGTTTCTATCAAGACGCTGCTGATTCAGTCGTGATATGCTCAAGGAAGGTAGCTGCCGAGGGAGGCACGGAGGTCATGCTCACATGAAAAATTGCCGGTTCCTTTGAAACGCTTTTGATTACCTTGGCATAGAGATCCGATGTGATCTCATTTCCATCATGATCAAAAAGGGAAATTTTCAAATTAACCAGTTTATCAGCCGAAACCTCGGCTGATATCTGTGCGGTTTTTTCAAACAGCTTATCCACAGTCCCCTGATAGCGTGTATCACCCGCGTGCTTCCCTTCAAGCACCGTAAATTCAATTGCGATGGGCCGGGACAAATCCACCAGGGCCGCTTCCACTTTTTCCGGCAGAAAGAGGTCGAATTCTCCTTTTATGCCCCCCACCTCATAGATCGTGATGGGCTTTTTCACCCCCTTGGGCATAACATCGATCTGATCATCAATTCTTAACAGGTGCTGGCCGCATTCTTCCATGGTATTTTCCGAGATGAAGATCTGGCCTCCCACAGTGTAGCTTTCGATACGCGCGGTCAGGTTCACATTTCGGCCCACCACGCCGTACTTCATGCGCTTTTTGCTTCCGATATTACCCACCACCAGCTGGCCCGAGTTTATGCCGATACCCTGGTGAACTTCAGGGTAACCCTTTTC
This sequence comes from uncultured Desulfobacteraceae bacterium, assembly GCA_964412835.1. Classification (GTDB taxonomy): domain Bacteria; phylum Desulfobacterota; class DSM-4660; order Desulfatiglandales; family Desulfatiglandaceae; genus NaphS2. The sequence goes on from CAYPQJ010000106.1 coordinate 3,071, forward strand.
CCTGCACCGGCTATTCACCTGTGCCATGGCAATCTGCATCTCCAATGCGCATGCCACCGCTCTCTTGGCATCGTTGTCCCGCAGAATCGGTGCACCGAAAATTACAAAAATGGCATCTCCAATAAACTCATCGATGGTTCCCTGGTATTTCAAAACGATTTCCGTCATGGTTTCAAGGTAGATATTGATAATACCCACAACATCTTCAGCGGGAAGTCGTTCGCCGATTGCAGTGAATCCTCTGAGATCGGTCATCATGATGGTAACGAAACGCTTTTCTCCGCCCAGTGCCGCACCCTCGGGACTTTCAAGAATGGCATCGACGATATCATCTGAGAGATACTGGCCAAACGTTTTTCGAATGAGCCTGTTGGCTTTCTCCAGTTGCGACTGGGCTTCATTTCTCTCAAGCAGGTTAATATAGCCCCTGGAGTGGTATCGGATTCGTGCCAGAATTTCCAACCGGTCCGGTAGTTTGACCATATAGTCGTTGGCACCAAGGGCAAATGCTTCGGCCTTGGTGTGGGCCTCTTCCTTACTGGAAAGAACGATCAAGGGCACATGCCGTGTTTTGGGATTGGCACGATAGTAGCGCACCAGTGTCAACCCATCGATTTCAGGCATCACCAGGTCCTGAAGTATGACCGTGGGTTGGATCCGGTTTGCGTTTTTGATGGCCTTTGTGGGGTCCTGGCAGAAATGAAAATCGATATCATGTTCGGGCGCCAGCATCCGGCGAAGGGCTTCACCGATCATGTGCTGATCGTCCACGAGCAAAACGGTTATACGGTGTTGGGTCAGCGCGGCAATATCAGACATACGAATTCCTGTTCCCTGGTTCCCATGCTCCAGCTTGGGAACCGATATGGTATGCATTCCCACGCTGGAGCATGGCAATGAGAATATTCGACGTTCATCTGCTTACAGCCTCCGCAAAATCGCCGGCGCGATCCGGTCAATGGAAAGGATTTCCGACGCTGCGCCCAGATCCCGAGCAGCCTTTGGCATTCCGTAAACAACGCTGGTCGCTTCGTCCTGGGCTATGGTGTGCCAGCCGACGCGATGCAGCATTTTCATGCCTTCGGCGCCGTCTCTCCCCATTCCCGTCAACAGCACGGCAATACCCATTGAGGGCCAATGGGCTGCAACACTTTTGAACAATACGTCCACTGAAGGACGGAAAGGCGTGGCAACAGGATCTCTGGTGTAAGCCAGGGTAAGGTTTGACGTCAGGATCAGGTGGTCATTTTTACCGGCCAGAAGGGCGGTTCCCCGGGATGGATAGGCTCCCTCTTGCGCCAGACGTATGGAAATGGGACTCTGCTCATCGAGCCAGCTTGCCATGCCGGCTGAAAACTCCCCGTCCACGTGCTGGGCGATGACAATGCCTGCGCTCAGATTCGCCGGCATACGGCTCAGAATATCCGCCAGGGCTTTTGGGCCCCCGGTTGAAGCACCCATCACAATAAGCGTTGAAACTTTTGAAATCGGTTCTGATTTTGTTGTTCGTTTTGATGGGTTTACCTGTGAATTCAGTTTCAGCTTTTCAATAATGGCAATCTTCTTAAGCAGCGCATCTCGGCTTTTTCGGGCACTTTCACCACTCCCCATCATGGGCGTATTGATGGCATCAAGCGCTCCATGGCCCATGGCTTCAAAAACTTTTCCCGCATGGTCTTCCATGGTAGCGGTCACCACTAAAATAGGGCATGGCGAGGCATACATGATCCTGCGGGTTGCTTCCACACCGCCCATGTCCGGCATGAACAGGTCCATGAGAATCAGGTCAGGGATATCGTCTGCACATTTTCGAATCGCTTCCTCTCCCGTCTTAGCAACCCATGCCACTTTATGAAGGGCACTTTCCAGAACAATCCTTCTCAGGATTTCGACGGCCAGGGATAGATCATTGACAATGGCAATCCGCATATTCACAGTGTGCGGCTATCAGGGTGCAGGGTGCAGAAAAAGCTGCTTCGAATTACACCCTGCCCTCTGACAACTGCCCCCTTTGTTTTAAGCTTCTCCAATGAGATTGACGGCAGCCCGTATGAACGAGTCGTCTTGAAAACTGCTTTTGGTCAGGTAGTAGTTTGCCCCTGCCTGCAATCCCGCCAATCGGTCCTCTTCTTTGTCTTTATAGGAAACGATAATCACGGGGATGCTTTTGAGCTCTGCATGCCGCTTAATCTGGTTGACAAACTCAATGCCGTTCATTCGGGGCATGTCCACATCGCTTATGACCATATCATAGCTACCGGTACGAATCGCATTCCAGCCATCCACCCCGTCAACAGCCGTATCGACCTGGTAGCCCTTGCTTTCAAGCAGTTTCCGTTCCATCTCCCGAACCGTAAATGAATCATCCACCACCAGTATCCGTTTTTGCTTGCGGGCTTCAATGGCTTCAAGGCCCTGGTTTAATTTGCGAAGCCTTCGTCCGGCCAGAAGATTATCAATGGAGCGAACCAGGTCCTCAACATCAAAAATCAAAACGGGCGCGCCATCCAGCATCACCGCCACCGAGCTGATATCGGGCACTTTCCCCAGTCTGACGTCCAAAGGGCGTACCACCAGATCACATTCCCCCAGGAATTTGTCCACGGCAAGGCCGTAGGCGTTCAACCTGTCGCTCAGCACCACCACAAACAGTTTCTCCCGGTTTTCAAGGGGCGTTTCCAGTCCCAGAACATTGTGAATATCCAACAGGGCGATGTTATTATTGTCAAACCTGAAATACTGGCGGTCCTCAACGATGTCGATGTCCGAGGGTGACAGCTCCAGGCACCGGTCAATCCGGGCCAGGGGAAAAGCGTAGGGTTCGCCGGCAATCTCCACCAGAAAAGTGCGTACCACAGAAAGGGTCAGGGGCAGTTCGATATGGAATGTCAACCCTTTTCCGGGGGTTGAAACCGCTCGCACCACGCCGCCCACTTCATGAACCATGTTATGAACCACATCCAGACCCACACCACGACCCGATATTTCGGTGACGTTTTTTGCCGTGGAAAATCCCGGCAAGAACAAAAACTCCATCAATTCAGCTTCGGTCATCTGGGTGGCCATTTCCGTTGTGGTCATCTTTTTGTTTACAATCTTCTGTCTCAGCTTTTCAAGATCAATTCCACGGCCGTCATCTTTAACTGTAATCATGAGCATCCCCGACCGATGGGAGGCCTCAAGCCCCAAAAGACCGGTTTCCGGTTTTCCGGCGGCTGCCCTCTCTTCGGGGGATTCAATACCATGGTCCACCGCATTTCGAATCAGATGATTTAAAGGCGCATCCAGTTTCTCAAGAATATCCCTGTCCACCTCGGTGCCTTTCCCCATGATCTCCAGTCGCACCTTTTTACCCAGATCTCGCGCAAGATCCCGTACCAGCCTTGGAAATCCCTGAACTCCATCTGAGAAGGGCCTCATGCGAACCGAGATCACTTCATGGTAAATGCGATCCGAAAGCGCCGCAGTGGCCCCGGTGAAAATATCAAACTGATTCAAACGATCCGCCAGCTGAAGGGTACAGGCCTTGGTCTTCTCACGGGCTCGCACAACCAGTTCCTGGGCCTGGGCGTGCTTCTCTTTCCTCAGAATGGTATCCTGCAACCCCTCCAGAAGTGTCAATAACTCCAGATGATTCCGTTTCAGTTCCAGAAGGGATTCGGAAAAAGTGGGCAACCACCCGGCACCCACCACCACTTCCCCAGCCTGCCCCATGAGCCGTTCAATCTTGGCGGCGGTCACCCGAACCGTCCGATCCAGTTCCCCTGATTTTGGCAGTGCCGGTGATTTTTCGGTAGTTTCCGTTGGAACCGGCTTGAGATCCTCGGTTTTTGCAAGGGAAAATTCGCTTTCACTGTCGACTGGCACAATTGTTACAGGGTCTTCGACGATCGGTTCCACCACCGGCGTGACGGGGATAGGCGCCTCACCATGAATAATGGCGGTCATCGCCGCCATGAGATAATCAATTTCTTCGCCATGGCGGCTCATCCAGTCCCTTTGACCATCGTGGATGGATTCCGCAATATTAATGAGAATATCCACAATCCGAAGCAGAATGTCGATCTGCTCTGATCCCAGCAAAACCGCCCCTTTCTGAGCGGCCACAAAACAGTCTTCCATGGCATGGGCCACTTTGACCGCGGCATCAAGGCCCACAATCCTGGCACCCCCTTTGATGGAGTGGGCCGCCCGCATAAGGGCTTCGAGCTGATCCTTGGCCCCGGGATTGTTTTCCAGGGCCAGAAGGCCGTCACTTAAAACCGCCACATGGGTTTCCACTTCCGCCTGAAAAAGATCCAGCATGGCGGGGTCAGCCGCAAAGTTTTCGCCGGGTGGCTGTAGTGGCTTATCCTGATCTGCCATATGAGATTCATCATGCCGTGTTTCGGGCGTTTTTTCCCTTTCCGGATGGGCCGGTTTTTCCGGTTCCTGCGCATGGGTGATCGTAGGGGCACGATGCTTCGTGCCGCTACTTCCCTGATCAACCATGCCTGTGATAACGTCTTTGACCGTCTCAATACCCTTCCTGTTACCGTTGAACCATTCAGAATAGCCTTCACCCACATGTTCAGAGATACGGTTCAACATGTCAATGCCCTGAAAAAGGATGTCGGCCTTACCGGAATCCAAACGGATGTGACCTTTCTGAGCGGCCACAAAAAAATCTTCCATGGCATGGGCAATATGGGCCGCACCATCCAGACCCATAATCCTGGCAGCCCCTTTGAGGGAATGGGCCGCCCGCATCATCGCGTCCAGCTGATCTGCCGATGCCGGATTTTGCTCAAGCGTCAGCAGTCCATCATTTAAGATGGCCACATGGTTCTGGGTTTCCGTTCGAAAAAGGTCGCACATGGCAGGATCGAGCAGCACTTCCCCGTCTTCCTGCGGTGCGTCTTCAACAGGGGGCGAGGGAGTATCTTCGGTTGGCGCTGAAAATGCCACCGGCTCTGTTTCCTGTGCCTTCACGGGCGGGGGTGATATCTCCAGTGATTCAACGGCCGGGGAAAATGTGGCATGATTCACCCACGCATTGATCTCTTCAGTGTTCAGATCAATCCATGGTGTTTCTCCCTCCTGGGGCACTTCAGCCATGTGATTGAGGATTTCAACCCCATCAAACAAGTATTGGAGTCCTGTTTCATCCAGTGAAAATTCGCCTTTTTCGGCAGCCACAAAAACACTTTTCATGGCCTGGGCAACCGCCACCGCCCGATCCAGGTCAATAATCTGGGCCCCACCCTTGATGGCCTGGATTGCAGGGATCATGCCATGGAGTCTGTCCAGATTTTTCGGGTTGGCTGCCAGCGCCTGAAGCCCGTCATTAATGGTCAATGCATGCCGTTTGACCTCCGAACAAAAGAGATCCATCATGGCGGAAACATCACTCCCTTTTTGTTCACGCCCTTCGTTCACTGAAGACTCCTCTTAAGGTTGTAAAACAGCAGTTCATCATCGAGCAGGGCCACATGTTTCTTATCCCATTTAAAAATGCCCTCCGTGAAGGTGGATTTGCACTTGGCGATGGTCACGGGGACGTTCTGAAGAAGGCTTGGATTAAAATGATGTATGCCATGGATTTCGTTGACCGGAAACACCCACTGTTCGCTATCCTTCGATACCACCATCAACCGTTTTTTGCCTTTTTCCTTACCATATTTTTCAACGGGCACATCCTCCAGATTCATGAGGTTTTTCAGGGAGACACACAGTTGAATTTCGCCATGCACATTGACAAGCCCCAGTAAGATAGGGGTTTTTCGGTGGGGAAGGCTGTGAATATTGACATCGTCAATGATCTCTGCAAACAAACCGGCTGCAAGTGCCATCCATTCTGATTCAATACGAAAAACAACCACGGCAATTGTGCCGGCCGTCTCTTTGCCCTTTTTTTTCACGAGGATGCTTCCCCACTCATCCTTGTATTCTTCGGGAAGGGCCCGTTCCAGGAGGTTCCGGCCGGCCTGGGTAAAAACCTCGCAGTTACGGCAATGGATCACTTCTTCAAGCTTTGGACAACGGGGCTCTTCATTCCCCCAGACCCCTATCCGTTTCCAGCATCGATCCTTATTTAGCATCATTCCCTTTCCTCCAGCCTTTTCATCCCCGAATCACCCGTCAATATCCTCATCTGCTGGATAGCGATTTGATTCAGCCGTTCAAGTCTGATTTCCTGGGATAATCCTTCATTGATAAACAGGGCGTGAGGAACAAGGTTTTCCTTGATGGCATCGGTATGAATCCGGTAATTGATTTTGGTCAGATTCCGGCGAATATCCCAACCGAGTTGCTCCTTTTCTTCATCTTTAAGTCTCTGAAACTCTTTTATCAGATAAAGTTTAAACTTGGGGGATATCCATGATGCAAACTCAAAGGCAATGTCTTTGTGCGCATAAGTGCCGCCGTATCTGCCTGCTTTGGCGATAATCCCTTTTGAATTTGTTTTTGTTACCCATTGTTTTACTGAAAGAACAAAGCGGTTTAATCCGGCCTGATTTTTAATTCCCTCGAATTCGGGGGAATTAAAATCCGGATTATAGATTTCTTCCCAGATGCCCAAAAATTCGATGGTATTTTTATTTCTCAGCCATTTTTCGATCAAGGAAAGTCCATTCTCAATATGCCTGACCATATCGGTTAAGGATATATAATCCTGCTGATCTGTTGAAATGACAGTGATTTCTTTTCCCTGCACCGCAATTTTAGCCATTTTCCACCTTCTGCACAAATACGCCACTTGAACCGCAACAGGAGTCAAGTACTATACCTTTGTATGGCTCAAGCATTTCCTACCAGTAATTCAAACACTACGCGGGTTAGGCTCCTACCCGCCTCTCCCTTCGATCCCCTTCGCCCGTTGCCGCAATCGCTCAGCGCCGTTTTTGTTTCCCCGTTGCAATTCAATGAAAGCCAGATGGTTCAATGCTTCCACATGTTCCGGGTCCAGATAGATGGCCCTATTGAAAAACGCTTCGGCTTTGTCCTCATTATGCAGGGCTTCATGAATCAGCCCCATGAGAAAATGGGCCTCTACGTGCACAGGATTTTCACCTAGAAAAACCTCGCACAATTCAAGGGCTTTTGAAAGCTCCCCTTGATCCGCCTTTGCACGCGCCTCCGGAAACAAATTGACCGCCTTATCGGGGCTCGGTGTGCGGGTTACGGGCTTGGATCGATTTTGCTTTTCAGTCGATTTTCCGGATAGAATATCAGCCGGCATCAAAGGCTTCCGGATGGGGTTTATTTTCTTTTCATGAACCTTCCGTTTAGACTGTGCCCTTGTTACATCAACCGATGGGTCCTTTCGCCTGGATTCCCGGCACCGCTTACGGCACGCAAAAACACCGGTTTCGTTAATCGCCTCAAAACCCCATTCAACGGCAGTCTGCCGCTCTGCGTGGCCACAAAAAAAGATGCCGGTTTCAGCCAGCAGCCGACTCATGGTTTCAAGGGTTTGATTCCTTGCTTCAGGGCTCATGTAAATCATTAAATTTCTACAAAAAATCACGTCATATGGGGCACCGGGCGCAAAGCGGTTTTTCATGACATTGCCGGCCTTGAACTGCACCGTGTCGCTCACATGGTCTAACAGTTGATACCCATGGTTTTTTGGCTGAAAATAGCGATCTCTGAACGTCAGATCCTTTCCTCGAAAGGACCCCTGCCCATAAACCCCCAGCCTTGCTTTGGAAAGTGCTTCCTCACTGATATCCATACCGGCAATTTGAAAGCGGTCCTTTTTGATGCCCGCATCCATGAACGCCATGGCAACTGAGTACGGTTCCTCGCCCGTGGAACAGGGAATGCTAAGGACTTTAAGCATGCGGCCTGGATTCTCGGGCAGCCAGGAATCCTTCACAAAACGGGCCAGATAATTAAATACCTTCCGGTTCCTGAAAAACCAGGTTTCCGGAACAACCACCATTTCAATCAGATTCTTCCACTCATCATTTGAATCCACAAGGGTTTTCGAATACACTTCCAGGTTGGTTAAACCGCATCGATCCATTCGCCGCCGGATGGCTTTTTCGATTACCTTTCTACCGATAGCGGCAGTGTCCAGCCCGATCTTTTCCTCAAGTAGCGATTCAATGATGTTCATTTTCATCATAAGCGTTTTCAAGCGCCGGCAAAAAATGGAAACTCTCAGGAAGAAGATCCAGATCCACGTATTGAATCATCTCTTTTTCTTCCATCAAGAGACCGCCCAGATAGGGTGCTTCTTTCATATACAGCCCGGGGGCCACAAAGGAACTTTCATCTCTCCTCGCGGTTTCCGTAACCCGTTCGGCCATAAGCCCCAGGATATAGGGCGTATTGTCCTCTTTGACATAGTCCACCAGAATAACACGCGTACTCATACGCATCTCACAGGGCTCTCCCTGAATAAGCCTTCGAAGATCGATCACGGGAACAATGACCCCTCGATAGTTGAACAGACCGGCAACGTAATCCGGTGCGTGAGGCACTTTCTTCAGCTTTACGATGGGGGCCACCTCGCGAACCCGATCGCATTTCATGGTGTACATGGTGTCACCCAGATAGAAAAGCAGTACCAGCATGGCCGAATTTTCTCCCTCAATTAGATGGCTGCAACCGGAGAATCAATAGGCATTCACAATCCGATCATAAACGCCGTTTGCCACAATAATGGACAGACCTTCGTCCAACTTTTCGGCGTAGTATTGGCTTTTTGGAAAAGTCTTTGAAAACGCCACATAAATAGGTAAGCTTTCGCTGTCAAAAGCTTTGACAATTTCACCTTCCATGCCGTTTTCAGCAATAATTTTTTTCGCCGTTTTATCATAAAGAATCGTTGCATCAATTCTTCCTTTGGCCAGCTTACGCAGATTGAGCAAGTCCGATCTGACCGGAACTTTGACAACACGGTCATTTTTTGAAAAAAAATCTCCATAGCCATAATCAAATACGACTCCGATTCTTTCGCCGTTAATCAGATCTTCCTTTCTTTTAACGGACAAAGGGTTATCCGCATTTTGATAATACGCTGAGTGGGCTACAAACAGCGGGGTTTTACCAAATATATAGATTTTTTCGTTGGCACTCTCCTTTGGAACGTCAAAGGCCCCCGGAATAGCGCCTTCTCTGACCTCTTTTAACAAACGGTTGTAAGGCCCGACCTTAAAGACCACGTCAATGTCAACAGCTTTGTAGGCAGCAGATACGATCTCATTGGCCATCCCGGTCCCGTCCGGATTGGCGTAAGGCGCCCAATCATTTTCAGCCCCCAGGGTAATGGTCTCGGCAAAACCAACAGAAGAAAACCCCAAAACACATGCCAGTAACAGGAAAACGCGAATGATCATAAATTCCCCTCAAAAAACTTATTTCTTAATGACATCCACGGGAATTGCCCGCCCACAAGTCCGTATGGGCGTTAGGTAACTTTAAAGCGCCCTACCTCATCCTGCAGCCCGCGCGCCGCCTCATTGAGCTGCTCAATGGCGGAATAGGATTCATGCAGTGATTCCATGGTCTGCTGCATTTCCTCACTTAAGTTAACGATGGCGGTATTGATTTCCGTGGCGTTTTTGGACTGCTGCGCCATGGATACATTCACATTCTCGAAACTGGGGGACAACGCCTGGACCTGTTCGATAATCTTGGCCAGTTGCGTACTGATCCGGCCCACATCTTCAGCGCTTCGTTTGACCTCTCCAATAAATTTATCCATCTCCATGACACCGGCGGAAACCGCCGACTGCATTTCCTGGACCATCTGTTCAATATCCAGCGTGGCAACGGCGGTCTGGTCCGCCAGCCGTCGGATTTCCCGGGCCACCACATTGAACCCGCGGCCATATTCGCCCGCCTTCTCGGCTTCAATGGCCGCATTGAGGGAAAGCAGGTTGGTCTGGTCGGCCACCTTGGTAATCGTCACCACAACGGTCGTGATATTTTCAGCCTTTTCATTGATGGTTTCCAATCGGCCCGAAATGGATTTGGATGCCGATTCCATGTTGTGCATGGCCGCTTCCATTCGACCCAGATCCGACTGCCCTTTTGTGGCAAACCCGGCGGTTTCCTGGCTCATGACGGCCACCTGGTCCATGGTTTTCACCAGTTCGTTGGACACCTCGGATATTTCCTCAACGGACGCCACCACCTTTTTGCTGGAGGTCAGTTGTGTGCTCATGGTCGCTTCCTGCTCCCTGGCGGTAGCGGCCAGCTCCGTGGACGATGACGTCACCTGTATGCCGGACCGCTGGACCTGGCCCAGAACCATTCGAAACGACGACGCCATCTCGTTTATGGCGCTAAGCAGAGCACCCACTTCATCCTTTCGGTTTGTATTAATGGTGACCGCAAGATCAAAATCCGATAGCTGGCGGGCAATTTTTGATACATTTTTAAGGGGTTTTAAAACAAGGGCCCGCAGGAAAAATATCAGGGAAACCACCAGTACGAACAGGATGAGGAATACGCCGATGCTCTGGCTCAAAATGGCATTTTCCAGTTGGGATCGCGAATTGGCCTCAAACTTGTCCGCATCCAGAGAAGTCTCTTTTTTGAGGTCCTGAATTTTTTGCTTTAGAAGCTTGTCCGAGTAATAAATCTGAAACACACCGATTTTCTTCTGACCCCGAAAACATTCGGCCTGAGATGACAGGTCATTGTTGAGCACAAGATCTTTCGGAAGCGCGTTTCCGATTTCCACATCAGGATTTCGCCAGGCGGCGGCAAAGGGCTTTCCCCGTTCATCCAGTGCTTTGATGGCCACAATCTGGTCATAGTTCATGAAAGGCCGTAGCGATTGTTTGAGCCCTTCCTGATCAAGATTGTACAAATAGGCGGCACCGATGCCATTTAAAATCTGGGTACTGAAATTGATGCCATTCTTCAGAATACGCTTTTCCTCCATCTCCCGATCGTTGATGAGCTCATGGTAACCTCTCAGGATTTCATCCGTAAAAGTATCCACCATCTTAATCTCAAACCGGATTAGAATATATCCGCCCAGCAACACCAGAAGACACACGATACCGGATGTTGATGCCACGATTTTTGTGACGATGCTCCAGTTTTTCATTGCCG
>CAYPQJ010000107.1:0-5041 GCA_964412835.1 uncultured Desulfobacteraceae bacterium
ACAAGGTGTATGTCCAGGCTGAACCCCAGTATCGGCTCAAGGAAAGCCAGGTGGAGCTGTTTTACGTTAACAATAGCCAGGGTACGAGTGCTCCCCTGTCCGCCTTTGTCAACATAGAGAAAATCGTGGGGCCGGATTACACCAACCGTTACAACCTGTACCGTTCCGTGGAGCTGACCGGCTCCCCGGCCAAAGGGTTTACCTCCACCCAGGCCATGACCGCCCTGGAGGAGACCGCCGCCAAGGTCCTGTCGGACGGTATGGGGTACGCATGGAGCAATATGAGCTATCAGGAAAAACAATCGGCCGGCACCGGGTCCATGGTTTTTGTTTTTTCCCTGGTTTTCGTGTTCCTGATTCTGGCGGCCCAGTATGAAAGCTGGTCGTTGCCGTTCAGTATTCTGCTGGGAACTCCGTTTGCTATTTTCGGTGCATTTTTGGCTCTGTATGTGGCCCGCATGTACAGCGAAAGTTTTGAATTAAATGTCTTTGCCCAGATTGCTTTGGTCATGTTGATTGCCATGGCGGCCAAGAACGCCATCCTCATTGTGGAGTTTGCCAAGCTGGAGTTCGACAAAGGTTTTTCGCTCTTTGATGCAGCGGTGAAAGCCGCAAAATTGCGTTTCAGGCCCATATTGATGACGGCTTTTTCCTTTATCCTGGGGGTGTTGCCGCTGGTGGTGGCATCGGGTGCAGGCGCCGAGGCCCGAGTTGTCATGGGCATGGCCTTGTTGGGAGGGATGACCCTGGCGACCTTGCTGGGGGTTTTCTTTTATCCCATGCTGTTTGTGCTGGTAGGTAAAATCGCCCGATACGAAAAGAAGCGCGACCTTCAAAAGGGTGAGGGCTGAAAAAGATGAATATCCAACATCGAACATCGAACGCCCAACATCGAATGGAAAAGACTTCCTTCTTTAGCAGCTTTTCCGGTTTATTCGGGTTAGGTGCAGTGGTTTTTTTCTTTCTTTCAGGATGCGCAATGGGGCCGGATTTCAAGCCTCCTGTGGTGGAGACGCCCAAGAATTACCGGTTCGAAAAAGTTCCAGCGGAAAGCATGATCAACCTGAAATGGTGGGAGTTGTTTAATGATCCGGTGCTTTACACCCTTGTGAATCAGGCGCTTACAAACAACAAGAACTTGAAAATTGCGGCAGCCCGGGTGGAACAGGCGCGGGCTTATCTGGGATTTACCCAGGCCGATCAATATCCCGGCTTCTTTATCCAAGCCGGCGCGGGAACGGGCAATTTTTCCGGCGGCATGAGGTCCGATGCCCGGAACAGCAATTACTATGCGGGCCCCACCCTCAGTTGGGAACTGGATTTCTGGGGCAAGTTTCGCAGGGCCACGGAGTCGGCCAGGGCGCAACTGATGGCCTCGGAATATGGGCTCAGGACCATACAGGTCGGTCTGATATCGGGAGTGGTAGGCGCTTATTATCTGTTGCTGGATTTTCACCAGCGGGTGAAGATATCCAAAGACACTCTTAAATCCCGGGAAGAGAGCCTTAATATCATCCAAAAACGGTTTGATCGGGGGATTATTCCGGAGCTGGACGTGAACCAGGCCCAGATCCAGAAAGAGATTGCCGCAGCAGCCATCCCCCAGTATGAACGGTCGGTGGCCCAGACGGAACATGCCATCAGTATTTTGTTGGGAAATCTCCCCGAACCCATCAAAACGGGCAAAGGGCTAAACCTTGAAACAGCACCGCCAAAGGTTCCCATGGGTCTTCCGTCCGCCCTTCTGGAACGGCGACCGGACATTGTGCAGGCCCTGTATCTGCTGGCATCGCAGACCGCTAACATCGGGGTGGCCGAGGCCATGCGTTTTCCGGCCATTTCATTGACCGGTATGCTGGGTCTTGCCAGCAGTGAGCTCTCGGGCCTTGTCTCCCAGGGCGCCGCCTGGTCGGTCAATGGGGGTCTGTTCGGACCTATCTTTGAGTTTTACAAAAATGTTCGGCGTGTTGAAATTGAGGAATCGAAAACCAAAGAGGCCTTGTATTCTTACGAAAATACGGTACTGACCGCCTTTAAAGAGGTTGAGGACTCCCTGGTCGAAATTGATACCTTCAAAGAACAAATGGCGGCAGTTAAAAGAAAAGAAAAGGCCGCCAAGAATGCCTATCGATTGGCAAAGCTCCGATACGACAAAGGGGTCAGCACTTACCTGGAGGTTCTGGAGACGGAGCGTGCCCTGTTTTCGGCTCAACTGGAGCTCTCACAGCTGAAGCAGCAATACCTCAATGGTTATGTGAAACTGTACAAAGCCCTGGGCGGTGGATGGACCACAAAAGATGAAATGGCAAAGGCTCAGAAGGTGGTCAAAAAATGATATGCCTGAGGTCTGGAGAATGACCGATGATGGCCCATGTTCATCACCGGGCCGGCCGGCCTTCCTCATTTCTGGTTGACCATGTTGATCTGCTCCCCAAAGGCCGTGTTCTGGATGTGGCCATGGGAAGTGGGCGGAATGCGGTCTATCTTGCCCGGCAGGGATTTGAAGTGGACGGCATCGATATCTCCAGGGAAGCGTTGGATGCCGCACGGGGGTTGGCCGGGGAGTCCGATGTTTCATTGACGTTACGGTTGATGGACCTTGAAAAAGATGTTTCCCTTCCCCAAGAGGTCTTTGATGTTATTGTCTGCTTCAACTATCTTCATCGTCCCCTGATTCCTCAGTTAAAGGGAGCCCTTCGGTTGGGGGGCATGATGGTCTATGAAACCTATATTGTGGATCAGGCCCGGTTTGGAAGACCTAGAAATCCAAAACATCTGCTACAACACAATGAACTGCTGGAATTCTTCTATGATTTTCGTTGCCTTCGATATCGGGAAGGGATTCTGGATCGCCGAAAGGCCATAGCCGGTTTCATCGGCACTAAACCGTAATGGGAGATTAATGTAAATGCCGGAGCAAACAGGGATCCATACTCCCGATGAAATAAATTGTCTGTATGAAATCACGAAGGCTATTCATGCCACCATGGACCTTCAAAGGGCTTTGTACAAGGTCCTTGAGTTACTTTCGGAATACCTGGGCATGAAACGGGGTTCCATCACCCTCTTGAATCCCGATACATCGGAGATTCATATTGAGGTGGCCCATGGAATTTCTGAAATGGAAAGGACCAAAGGCAGATACAAGCTGGGGGAGGGCATAACGGGGCGCGTCATTAAAGCGGGAAGACCCATGGTCGTGCCCCAGATTGATGACGAACCGCTTTTTCTGGACAGAACCGGTGCAAGGAACGGCATCGATCATTCCAAAATATCTTTTTTGTGTGTTCCCATTAAAGACCAGATCCGGGTTATCGGCGCTCTGAGTGCGGATTGTACCTACGAAGAAACATCGTCCCTGGAAGATGATGTGAGACTCCTGACGGTTATCAGTACCCTGATCGCCCAGAAAGTGGCCATGCTGGAAAAGATTCACCGGGAGAAGACGCAACTTCAGGAAGAGAATCTCAGACTCAGAAAAGAGCTGAACAAAAAATACAGTTTTAGCAATATCGTGGGTAACAGCCGCAAAATGCAGGAGGTGTTTTACCTGATCAGCCAGGTGGCCAAAAGCAATGCAAACGTGCTGTTGTTGGGTGAAAGCGGAACCGGAAAGGAGCTGGCGGCCAATGCCATTCACTATAACAGCCTGCGTGGCGGTAAATCGCTGGTGAAGGTCAACTGTGCCGCGCTGCCGGCAACCCTGATTGAGGCGGAACTGTTCGGTTATGAAAAAGGCGCTTTCACCGGGGCCAATCGGACCAAGTCGGGTAAGTTTGAACTGGCGGATAAAGGGACCATTTTCCTGGATGAAATCGGGTCCCTTGCGTTGGAAAGTCAGGGTAAATTGCTGAGAGTGCTGCAGGAAAGAGAATTCGAGAGGCTGGGGGGTAATCGTACCATCAAGGTGAATACACGGCTGGTTGCCGCCACCAATGGGGATCTGGCACAAGCGGTTGAGGAAGGGACTTTTCGAGAGGACCTGTTTTACCGGTTGAATGTTTACCCCATCTATCTGCCGGCACTGAGGGAAAGAGAGGCGGATCTGCTTTTACTGGCGGATTATTTTCTTGAAAAATATGCCGTTGAGTACGAAAAGGATATTAAGCGGATTTCAACGCCGGCCATTGATGCACTGACCCAGTATCATTGGCCGGGGAATGTGCGGGAGTTGGAAAACTGCATTGAGCGGGCTGTCTTGTTGTGTGAGGACCAGGTGCTTCACAGCTATCACCTGCCCCCAACATTGCAGACGGCAAAAGAGACGGGTACTCAGCAGGATCAATCGTTAAAAGATGCCGTGGACCGCTTTGAGATGGAAATGCTCATTGAGGCTCTCAAGAACAGTCGCGGCAACATGCGAAAGGCGGCCATGGCCCTTAAGACAACGGAGCGTATTTTCGGGTATAAAGTTCATAAATATAATATTAATTCGAAACGGTATCGATAAACAAAATCAAAAGGAGGATATTTCTAAATGAAAAAAGTAATGTTGTTGGCTTGTATGGTTTTTGTGGGAATGTCGGCAATGCCCGTTCATGCCGAGGAGTTTGTTATAAAGGATTATACGTTTACCTGGCATGTGGCAAGGACGATGATCGGGGGGACAACCATAGAAATTCAGAAGACCCCTGAGACCCTTGTGGTAATTTTCGGACGTACGGGGATTCCCTTGTGCGCGCTGACGGTTTCTCCTGCGCAGGCCAATGCTGTGGGAATTATGTTGAAAAAGACAAACAGTTATTACGAAGCACAGAAGAAGAGTGAAGACATGACATCTTCCGATTCGCTGAATGCCAACAATTGTGTTGTCACTTTTTCTTCGAAACAGGGCCGAAATTTTGAAGTCAGGGTGAAACAGGATGGATCTTTCGGTCCCGTGGTACTTATGGAGAGGGAAGAAGCGATTGAAGCCGGCAAATATTTGAGACAGACGGAACAGATGGCGTCTTTTGCTGATAAACGCATCAGGCCCTAAGTAATACTAATGATACTTCTAAGAAGGTTCAGCGGCATCTTGTTGATATTGATCGGCGCAGCG
>CAYPQJ010000107.1:5141-14116 GCA_964412835.1 uncultured Desulfobacteraceae bacterium
AATGATACTTCTAAGAAGGTTCAGCGGCATCTTGTTGATATTGATCGGCGCAGCGGGGGTGCTTGTTTGTGGTGTGGCGATATATAAGACGGGTAATGCCGAAAAGCAGTTACGTCGCTACGCGGTGCAGGCATTTGATTCCACCGAAAATGCTTTGCTGGATATCCGTGAACGGCTGAATCAGATAGACCTTTCCGTGGTCCATGTGCGCTCGGATTTGAAAACCGCTGTATCGAAGGCGAATGCGTTTCGAACAGACGGAATTGATGAAAAAATCCTGGCGGATCATATTGCCTTTACCCTGGATCACGAAGTTGGGGAAAAACTGGCAAAAACGCAAAGGTTGGTGGATGCCGCCGTGAATATCGCCGGCAGTATAAGCCATTTGCTAACCCTGTTGGATGCGTCCAGCCTGGTTTCCGTGAAAGCTTATACGCGGGGTGGTTCTTTGATAAACCGGATTGAAGGGGCCTCCAACACCTTGAGGCGATTGTCCGGCATGCTTGAACAGGCAAGGCAGACCGCGCAGGCCCTGCTTGAACAAACAAGGCAAAATCATCCGGATTCAGAGAAGGCTCTCTCAAAATTAACCCATGAAGTGGGGTGTATGGACAAGGGCTTGACGGAAGTCCAGACGTTGGGTTCTGATTTTAAGGAAGCCATTCAAAAGATCAAAGATCGCCTTCGCTACTATGAGGAAAAGACGATTTGGTGGATCCACCTGGGGGGTATCCTGATTCCCCTGTTGCTGATCTGGCTGGGGGCAGGCCAGGTGGCCTTGATCATCCTCGGCGGGTGCCTCTGTATGAGGCGCCAGTAGCCTTTCTACTTTGTTGAATCCAGAAAATCCGGTTGTGCAAATTCCGGATCCGGGTAGGTATAGAAGCCCCGCCCGCTCTTGACCCCCAGTTCGCCCCGGTCAATTTTTTCCGTTAATGCGTGTGGCGGTTTGTCCTTGGGATCCTTGCTTTCATTGTAATAGACTGTTTCAATGTCCCGAACCACATCCAGACCCACGCCGTCCATGATGCCGAAGGGCCCCATTTTCATTTTGGTGAACGTCATCCAGGCCCGGTCCACATCCCTGAAATCCACATAGCCGTTTCCCCACATCCACAACCCTTCCCGCTTGATGGCACGCCAGACCCGGTTAAAACAGAACCCCAGCAGTTCTTTTTTGACGGTCAACGCAATGCACCCCATGGAACGAACCCAGTCGACGCCCTTTTGCAGGACTTCCGGGGTGGTCTTTGTGCCCCCCATGACATCCGCCATGTTCATCCCTTCCAGGATCACATAAAAATGGGTGTTGAGGCATTTCTCAGGCCTTCCGCTGCTCTCTTCCATGAGGGATACGGGCATGGAGGAGCTGTTGGTGGCCAAAATGGTTTCAGGGGGGGCCTTCTCGCCAAGCTCCTGAAAAACAGCCTGTTTGATGTTCAGATCCTCCGGCACGCTCTCTACGATGAGATCTGCATTTCGAACCGCTTCATCCAGATTCGTTGTTTCCCGAATCCGTTCTCTGACCTTTTCCAGTTGCTCCCAGGGGACGAAGGGCTTGATGCCTTTGGTTTCAATGCTTGCACGAAGTCGAATCAATGTTTCTCCCAGAATGCCCTTTCGCGTGTCGTAAGCGGTGACCGTGTATCCGGCATTGCCCGCCAGCAGTGCAATCTGCGTACCCAGAGTACCGGTGCCGATGACCGTTACATGACTAAATGGTTTGTTCATATGCTTTTCCCCTCCGTTTTTTTTGGGCGCTAAGATATATGCCTGCATTCATCAATGGCGGCGCCGATGTTTTTGAGAAGATTCACATCGTTTACGCCGCGAACCTTCATGCTTTCATGATTTCCGATTTTGATGAGGTAAACCTTTCTCAGCCTTCGAATGCCGGATGGAGCGGTTATGATTTCCCAGTGAGACGTAATGGGAAGAGAGTCGTTTCTGAACGAGAGAATTCCGTAATTCACTTCTATCCCTTCAGGATTTATTGCAACCGTGCTGAATCCGAAGAAAGAGCTGTTGAAAAACCACAGGACGATGGCCAGCCAGATGGCCGAGGCCAGAAGGTGCTTGGGCTTTTTTTTTATGAGAGAATAATAGAGAAAAAACAGTACCAAGCCCAACGCAAGAAGCATGACGATGTTTTGAACCCAAAGAGATTTTATAACAAAAAGTTGAGTGTCCATATCATTAGAAATTAATGAAATCCTTTAACACAGTACCCCTACAAAAGAAACCTTTCACTTTAAGGACAAAAAATTGAAAATTCTGCGAAAAATCTACACCAGATTAACATCAGGTGCAACCTTTCTCTTGACAGCCCAAAAACCCTTTTGTTAGATTCCGGCCGACGTTATTCACTCAAATTGATGCGAAGTTTCAACATAGACGACTCAATTGCCTTACGTCGCATTCTGTTTATGGGGCGGTAAGGCAATTTAGCATCCGGTCCCTTGCCAGGCTAGAAGGAGGAAAACACTTCATGAAAACCCTTAGGTACGGTCTCTTTTCTTTTTTTGTCATTGTCCTTTTTTTAATAAGTGCCCCCGCATTTGCCGGCCATGGGGCAGGAAGCGGGCCTCCCAAAGCCCTGATTGAGGGCGGCGAAACCATCAACGTTTCGGGCATCGTCCTTGACAGCCATAAAGAGCCTATTAACGAGGCCTCTGTGCGGGTTTTGGTTAACGGCAAGGAAATGGAGCATGTGGAAACGGCGCATAACGGCAAATATGTGGCCCGTTTTCAACTGGAAAAAGGCGAAATTCAAAAGGCAACCATCGAGATAACTGCCGATAAAGCCAGTTTCAAGGCGCACACCTACACTATTCATGGAAAAGATCTTGCTCAGAAGGGGGATCATTTTTATATCAGCGAAGACATGTCTCTGGACCGGCATCTGGGGCCGGCTTTCTGGATTTCCACCGTTGTGTTCATCCTGGCCTATGTGCTGATTGCCTTTGAGCTGCTCCACCGAACCGTTGCGGCCATGCTGGGCGCAGTTGTGATGCTGGTTATTTCCTATACCATCGGCACCATCAATCCGGAATATCATATTTTCTCATTTGAGAGCGCCATCTTTTCCATTGATATGAATGTGGTGTTTCTCCTCATGGGCATGATGATCATTGTGGGCGTTCTGAAACATACCGGCGTGTTTCAGTGGTGCGCCTACATATCCTACAAACTGGCCAGGGGAAAAGTTTTTGTGCTGGTCGTCTACCTCATGATTTTTACCGCGGTTTCTTCCGCATTCCTGGACAATGTGACCACCATGCTGTTGTTGACGGGGGTGGCCATTGAGATTTCCATATCTCTGGGCATCAATCCCCTTCACATGCTCCTGCCCCTGGTGCTCGCGTCCAATGTGGGCGGTACCGCCACCCTCATCGGCGATCC
The DNA here is from genome assembly GCA_964412835.1 of uncultured Desulfobacteraceae bacterium. Lineage (GTDB taxonomy): Bacteria > Desulfobacterota > DSM-4660 > Desulfatiglandales > Desulfatiglandaceae > NaphS2. Next base: position 8,544 of record CAYPQJ010000107.1, read on the forward strand.
CCCCAACATCATGATCGGGTCCTATGCGGGTCTGACCTTCATGGATTTCGTAGTGGCCCTGGCACTGCTCTGCGGGGTCTGCATGATCGTGCTGATTGTTTTCACCAAGTTTGTGTGGGGCAAGGGATATGCCGCTGCCAAGGTGGATGATGTGCAGGAATATATTCAGGTGCTGAAGAAAAAATACCAGATTACCGACCCCCGGCTGCTCATTTACGGTTTGGCGGTGTTGGGGTTTGTGATATTCCTCTTTCTGAGCCACGGCTACTGGCATATGGAGGTCAGCGTGGCGGCCCTCATGGGCGGTGCGGTGCTTCTGACCATCGCCATCATTACGGAAAAGGTGGATTTGATCGAACTGATCGAAAAGGACATTGAGTGGCCCACCCTCATGTTTTTTATTTTCCTCTTTATCATGGTGGGTGCTGTGGAAACCAGCGGTCTCCTGGCGGTCGTTGCAGACTGGATTCTGGCGCTCTCCGCAGGAGATTTTGTGATCGCCTGCAGCCTGATCCTTTGGGTGGCGGCCATCATGAGCGCCTTTGTGGACAACATTCCCTTTACGGCGACCATGCTGCCCATTGTGGCGTATTTGAGCACCGTGATTCCGGGTGCTGAAAATACCCTGTGGTGGGCGTTGGCACTGGGGGCCTGTTTCGGAGGTAACGGTACGATCATCGGGGCTTCGGCTAATGTGGTGACCATGGGAATTGCGGAGTCCAGGGGCTATAAGATCAGTTTTATCGGTTTTATGAAAACGGCCTTTCCGTTCATGATCATCACCATCATCATTGCCCATGCCTGGTTGCTGTTTTTCCGGCCGCAGTAGGGTAAATATTTGAAATTAATCACCTCCTGTCCGGCATGTTCGGGCAGGGGGGTTTTTTTTGTAGTTGACAAACGCCGTAATGAAAGCTAATTTATGTGATTAATATTTACAGCAAACAAGGAGACACAATATGGGTTCCAACAGTAAACAGACCAGCCTTATACGGGCCAGGAAAGCAAAGAGCAATAAGAAAAACCTCAAGAAAAACCAGGAGCGAGTTCAGAAGAATGCCGAGATCCTAAGGGAACTCGCTTCAGAATCCGATAATTGATTAAAGGGCCATCTCAGCCGTTCACGCGCTGGAAGGCGTGGTGCACAACTTTTTTCCAGGAGGAGCAACAATGAAAGCGCTGGTTTCTTACTACTCAGATACTGGAAACACCAAGAAAGTGGCCGATGCCGTTTATGATGCCATTGAGGAAAGCGAAAAAGAAATCTGTCTGGCGGAAGAGGCCTCGAATCTATCTGAATACGATTTGATCTTCTGCGGTTTTCCCGTTCAATCCATGGGGCTGCCCGCGAAAATGGAAACCTTTGTCAAGGGATTACCCGAAGGGATGAAGGTGGCATTTTTTGCAACCCACGGTTCCCTCCGAGGCGGCGAACTGGCCATTACGGCATTTTATGCTGCCCTCGGCCTGGCAAAGAATCTGAAAGTGATGGGGACATTCAGCTGCCGCGGTGTTGTCAAACAGGGTATCATTGATGCTCTTTTGAAAAAGGCGGAACACAGGGGGTGGGCCCTCGAAGCGCAAAGTGCCGTGGGTCATCCGGATGAAGCGGACCTGGAAGATGCAAAAGCCTTCGCAGCGGCCATGATGACGAAAGCCAGGGCAAAATAAAGAAATTGCGGCAAGTCAATTTCGTTTATTTCTCCTGTAACAAAAAAATCCCCCAGGGGTAAGCCCCTGAGGGGGATATTCTTTGAGGGTTTTGAAAAGCGGTTTGGGTGGGATTGAACCCCGTTCCGCTTTGACCCGCTACTCCGTAGTCAATTCGCGTATATTCTCAATTACTGCTTGGGCGAATTCGGGATTGTTGATGTGGCAATCCAGAATCTTCACCTGTGATCCCGAAATATTTTTCGTCAGGTGATCTACAAAAACCCGGCGGCCTTGAGGGTTCCACAGGGCCCCTCCTTCTGAATCAAAAGCCGAAAATCCTCCCATGGGAACCATCAAGCGATAATCGCCTTTAGCATCGTTACAAAGCTGGGCCAGGTGTTTGCCCAAAAACGCCATTTCTTCATCAGATGCGGAAAGTGCGGTTATGGCGGCATTGTGAACATGGTAAGCACGGCCGGGGAATCTCTTCTTGGCGTCTTCCAATGGGCCCGTTACCAGAAAATCCGCATTGCCGGGCACCAGAACCGTTGGAATGCCGGCCGAAAGCGCCGCTTTTCCCCGATCTGCCCCCGCGTCATAGTCTCCGCCGGAAAAGTGATCCGTGATTTCATGTAAGGACAGATCCACAACCGCAAATGGACGTTCGTGTTCGATCATTTCATCCATGGCCTGCCCCCCGGCACCCACCGTATGAAAAACCACCGGTTCCATGCCGTCCGCCAGCAGTTGACTGCGGATTATTTTTATGCACCTTTCAGTGGTCCCCAGTGTGGAGAGCAGTACCAGTGGTTTATCATCCGAGAGCGCTTTTGCCGGGTATCGGACCATTCCGGCCATGGCCATGGCCCCGTTATGCAAAACCTTATTCGTAATGCGGTTGAGTCCCGCCAGATCGCAAACCGAGTGCAGCATAAGGATATCCTTGGTTCCCACGAACCCCCGTGTGTTTCTGGAACCCATGGTGGTGACCATCACTTTTGGGACGCCCACCGGCAACGTGCGCATGACCGACGTGCCCAGAGTGGTGCCCATGGATCCCCCCAGGCCGAAGACGCCGTCAAAACGGCCCTCCTGATAAAGTTGTTCAACCTTGCGGATGGCGCCTTTGATCATGGCGGCCAGGGCCCGGCCTTCGTGGCCCATGTTCTGCACCGTAGAAAGGGTTTCTCCACCTAATTGAGCCACTTCCTCCCGGCTCACGGAAACGGGAATGGGGCTTTTGCCCATAATACCCGCATCAACGGTATAAACATCCACATCGGCTTCTTTTAAGCAGGTCATGACAAATTCCGCTTCCTGATGTTTGGTATCCATGGTAGAGATCAAAAGAACTGTGGGTTTGCGACTCATTTTTACCTCCCGAAGAATTGATAAGGGGTTTGCAAGTATTCAGCGCTTTTTCGCGTGGTGGCAATTTTATTTTTAAAGCAAAATTATAGGGAATTAATGATTCCCAGGCAAGAAGAATCCGGAATTTTTGCCAAAACTTGTTGATATCATAAAATTCTTGTGTCAGTTTAAGAAGACTCCATAATTGCAGTTTTTAGGTAATAAACATAACGTCCCCTATTCCACATATGGATACAACCAACGCACAAATCGGCATGCCGAAACGGGTGCTTCAGTCTTTAGGCCTGGTATTCGGTGACATCGGCACCAGTCCGATTTATACCCTTACGGTGATATTCCTGATTACCGATCCGACAAAGGGTCAAACCATCGGCGTGCTGTCCCTGATTATATGGACCATTCTTCTCCTTGTTGGGGCTCAGTATGCCTGGCTCGCCATGAGCCTGGGCAAAAGGGGTGAGGGCGGCACCATTGTATTGTGTGAAATCCTGAGCTCCATGGTAAAATCAAAACAAAAGATTCGTCTTATCAGCCTCATGTCCTTCATTGGCGTGGCTCTCTTTTTCGGCGACGGGGTCATTACGCCCGCCATCAGTATTCTCAGTGCGGTTGAAGGCCTGCAGCTGATCCCACAGATATCTCAAATCGGAGATCACACCGCGGTACTGCTGGTCATTGCCGGTTTTATTGCCATCGTCCTTTTTTCATTTCAGAAGAAAGGAACAGAAAAAATATCCGGCGCGTTTGGCCCCATTATGGCCTGCTGGTTTCTGTGCCTGACCTTCTCCGGAGTCGTGTCCATCACAAAAGCGCCGGCCATTTTAAACGCGGTTAATCCGTATCATGCCCTTTACTTCATGAGCCACAACGGGATGACCGCTTTTATTGTGTTGTCCGAAGTTCTTCTCTGTGCAACCGGGGGCGAGGCCCTGTATGCGGATATGGGCCATTTGGGAAGAAAACCGATCATTAACGCATCCTATTTTGTTATTCCTGCATTGATTATTAATTATCTTGGACAGGGTGCTTTTATGTTTGACCATCCCAAAGCGAAATATGTGCTGTTTGAAATGTTCTATGACCAGAGTTACCTGCTCTATGTGCCGTTTCTGATTTTGAGCATCTTCGCAACGGCCATCGCCTCACAAGCGATGATCAGTGGGGTGTTTTCCATTGTTTACCAGGGCATCAACATCGGCATTTTTCCGACATTGAATGTGGAATATACGTCCCGGCATACGCAGTCCCAGACCTATATTGGATTCATCAACTGGATATTGCTACTGGCTGTTTTGCTGATGATGGTTTTTTTTCAGCATTCAAGCCGTATTGCCGCAGCCTATGGTCTCGCCGTTAACGGAACCATGGCCATAACCGGCATCATGATGGTATGGATTTTCTATCTGAAAAACTGGAAAACACATATGATTATCGCATTGATTATCACCCTGATCGACAGCGTTTTTCTTTTGTCCAATATTCACAAATTTTCCCATGGCGGCTATTGGTCGCTGGTCATTGCGGCCTTTCCACTGGCCGTTATTCTGATTTACGATTACGGCAAGAAGAAGCTGTACCAACCCCTTATGTTTGTACCGATAGACCGTTTCAAGAAAACATTTTGCAGGAAATATCAGGATGGCCCAAACATCAATGGCACGGCACTTTTCCTTTCCAGAGATGTCATGGTTATTTCTCCCTATATTACCCGTACGATGTTTAAACACAACATCATTTATGAAGATAATGTAATCGTTTCCATAGAAAGCACGAACGATCCGTTCGGCATTTCATGGTATTTCTCAGAATCCGGCACAACCGGACTGCGCCTTTTCACCATTCGGGCAGGCTACATGGAAGTCGTTGACGTGGACCAATTATTTCGAAAAGCGGGCATCATGGGAAGCGCGATCTTTTACGGTTTTGAAGAAATATCCTCTACGAACATTCTGATTAAAATATTCGCCCTGATCAAAAAACTGGCTCCCTCGTTTGTTCGTTTTCACAAACTTCCTGCAATGAAACTTCATGGGGTCATGACGCGGTTTGAACTGTAGGACAGAGGTCAATAAAAACAATCTTAATGGATTGGGCCGGTTTAAATAAACCGGAAGAGTTTGAATGCAATGTTGTGGGTCTTTCATTGGTCAGTTTACACTATCCCCATCATTCTTCACGGGTCCCGGGGTTGACTCAAGGGGAGGGTGAATCGCTTTTCCTCGAACAGTCTCAAACAAGCACTTGCCACCTGGGGGTCATAAAACTTTCCGCTGTTCTTTTAGATTTCCACCAAAGCAATCGGGAGACCCAGGGCCGGCCGATAGGGCCGGTCGGAGTCCATGGCTTCCATTCCTATTCTCCGTACATATCCGTTATCAGTTTACGCAACTGAGCGGATTCCGACTGTGATAATCTATCTATTTTCTTTCTTAATCGTCGTTTGCTGATGGTGCGAATTTGGTCAACGGCTATCTCCGCATTTTTATTGGCGCAGTTTATCTGGAGGCGGCTTCTCCATTGCGAATGCAATTTTGAGGTTAGAGGACATA
>CAYPQJ010000108.1:0-13921 GCA_964412835.1 uncultured Desulfobacteraceae bacterium
GATGCAAGAATTCTGCGCAACCTGGTTCTGGGAGCAAATTTCCTGCAGTCCCATATCCTCCATTTTTACCTGTTGGCTTCCCTGGATTATATTCACGGACCCGACAGTGCCCCTTGGACCCCCGCATGGGATGTGGACATGAGAGGGGGTTTGGAAGGGGTCGGAGGGCATCTGGTACAAGCCATTGAGGCCCGCCGGCGCGCCCACGAAATGGGTTCCATATTCGGTGGCAGAATGCCCTCTCCTCACACCTACATCCCCGGGGGATTTACCGCTGTACCCAAAAAAAATCTTATCAACGATTTTCAAAAGCATTTGAACTGGCTTTTGGATTTCACCCGCAACATCTATATCCCGGATGTGGCGGCTCTTGCTTCCGTATATGGAGACTATTACGGCATTGGACAGGGATGCGAGAAACTTCTGGCCTATGGGGTATTTGACCTGGATGATGTCACCGGCAGCAGCCAGCTTTTGCGTGGCGGGATTGCCGAGGTCGAGGGAGTATCGAAAGCCATGGATACGAACAACATAACGGAATCGGTGAAATATTCATGGTATAATGATGCCACGGATCAGTTGAATCCTTCCAACGGATCAACAGATCCTGTTGATCCCCACAGCAAAGATACCGCCTATTCATGGCTCAAGGCGCCCCGTTATGGAAAACAACCCTTTGAGGTGGGTCCCCTGGCAAGGATGTGGATAAATGAGGACTACCGGGAGGGGGTATCCGTAATGGATCGCCATATGGCACGGGCCCAGGAAACCCTGAAAATTGGCCAGGCCATGAGTGATTGGCTCAACGAGCTGACGCCTGGGGGAAAAGTATATGACAACTATGCCGTACCCAAAAATGCCACCGGCATCGGCCTCACGGAAGCCCCCCGGGGCGCCCTCGGGCACTGGGTGGGCATCCGCGAGAAAAAGATTGATCATTACCAGATTATCACGCCCACGTGCTGGAATGCCTCACCACGGGACAGTGACGGCGTCAATGGTCCCATGGAACAGGCCCTGATGGGAATTCCCATTCAAAATGAGAATGAACCCATAGAAGCACTGAGGGTTATCCACTCTTTTGATCCGTGCCTGTCCTGCGCGGTACATATGATGCGACCCGACGGTGAGCCGGTCGTAGTGCACACCGGTCCATCGAACGGGACGGCTTGAACCGTGGAAACAACGCAGAAAAGCACCCTTGTTCTGGGCCTGGGCAACCTGCTTCTGGGCGATGAAGGGGTGGGGGTGCACGCAGCTCAAGCATTATTGGATGAAAGCCTCGGGAACGTGGAAGTCCAGGATGTGGGTACCGCTATCCTGGACGCGCTCCCCGCCCTTGAAAGAGCGGACCGGGTCATCGTAATGGATGCCATGAAAGGGAATGGCGCTCCCGGAACCATTTACCGGGTCCCCATGGATCAGTGCACCGGCAATTCCTGTATCGGTTCCCTGCACGGCTTTGACCTCAGGAGCGTATTGACCCTGGCCGGATGTAAAACCCCGCCCGAAGTGCTGGTCCTGGGTGTTGAACCGGCGGTGATAGAGTGGTCCATGGCCCTTTCACCACCGGTAAAAAGTGCCGTCCCCAGACTGCTGGAAGCTGTTCGGGAAGAACTGGCGGATTAGACAGAGACAAAACAACGCAACCCATTTAAAGGAGGTGGTTTTATAGACAGCATTATTTCTGGTGGGATTTCATGGTAACACTCATCCGAACAGGAGAAGTGTTACCCTTTTTCCAAATTTTTACGGATTTTCAGTTGCAGAAAAAATAATTGCTTGAAATTTAAAATCAAAGGAGGACATGTTATGAAAAAAGTTTTGGTACTGATGATAGCCTTTGTGATTGGTTTTTCATCCTTCGTTTACGCTGGAGGCGACAAAAACCGAGGAAGTAAAGGACAAGGTTCAACCGGCACCAGTGGAGGAGGCACCACAACGCAAACTCGTGGAAATTAGATGACACTAAAACTCGTTTAACCGGAAAGGCAGAGCCAAATGACTCTGCCTTTTTTCTTGACATTAGCAAAGGCACCCCCTTAAGCTTCTTACTCAGAATCTGACAAAACAAATTTCAGATGACGATGAATTTCCGGGTTTTCGGAGGGTTGGTTCATGAGGGCATTTCTTTTTGGCGTGATGGTTTTATGGGTGGTGACTTTGAGTCCGGCGGGGCCGGATCCGTTATCCGGGTCAGAAACAGACGTTCAGTTAACGGATAAAGAAGCGGCGGCTGAAGACCTTAAAAAAGCCACCGGCGGAGAAGCCAAAAAGATTCTCGAAGACAAATCCGAAGATGCCTTGGATCCTGCAGGGAAAGAAAAAGCCGAGAAGGCAACTGCGAAGGATGATCAGAAAAAAATAAAAGCTGTGGCGCCAAAAAAGGCTTCGAACTCCAACAAAAGCCTCAAGAAGCCCCAGGGAAGCGCCAAAGAAGACCGGCCGTGGACTATCAAGGAACATCCCAAGAAAAAATCCGATACGCCCAAAAAAAAACCCGTGCCCCTCAAATGGAAAAATGACGCACAGCAGTTACAATGCGAAGCCCTCCTGAAAAAGCTCCGGCAGAACCTTGGTAAAGCCAGAACTTACTCGATCCGGGGCGATACCTGTGCCACCGCCAGGCATGCGAATGGGTTTCTGGATCTGGCCGATCAATGCAATAAAGAATGCCCGGACGGGTTTCTTGAAAGCAATGGCTATTCGGAAAAAATCGTTCAAAATGTGAAAGTGCTCTCGGAGTTGGGGAAGAAAGCCTGCCTGGCCAAATAGTAACACTCCCACCTTTGAGGCCAATCGTTAACCGCTTACTGCGTTTTTCAGCTGATACTCCTTAACGGCACAATACAACACCGGTACCACCAGCATGGTGATCACCTCCAGCGCCATACCCCCGAATGAGGGAATAGCCATGGGGATCATGATATCGGAACCTCTCCCGGTTGATGTGAGCACCGGAATGAGGGCCAGGAGGGTGGTGGCGGTGGTCATAAGGCAGGGGCGTACCCTTTTGAGGCTGGCCTCCATGGTGAGCTTTCGAATTTCGGAAACGTTTGTGTCTGAACTTTTCTGCTCTTTAAACGCGTCATCCAGATAGGTGGCCATCACCACGCCGTCATCGGATGCAATGCCGAACAAGGCCAGGAAGCCCACCCATATGGCCACGCTCAGGTTGAAGGAATGAACCTGAAACAGTTCCCGCATGGAGGTACCCAACAGGAAAAAATCGAGAAACCAGGGCTGGGCATAAAGCCATATCATGATAAACCCTCCTGACCAGGCCACGGCGATTCCGGAAAAAACCGTAGCAGTCGTGGCCACCGAATTAAACTGGAGGTAAAGGATCACAAAAATAATTAAGAGGGCCAAAGGCAGAATAAGGGTCAGGCGCTTTTCAGCCCGCTGCTGGTTTTCGTAAGTTCCGGTGAAGGCATAGCTGACCCCGTTGGGGATCTGAAGACCACCACTCTCCACCTCTTCCTTCAGGCGTTCTTTCACCTCGTTTATGGTCTGGACTTCCGCATAGCCCTGATTTTTGTCAAACAGAATGTATCCCACAAGGAACGTATCTTCGGCTTTGATCACACCGGGTCCCCGAATATAAATGATGTCCGACACCTGGGTGAGCGGGATCTGCGTGCCGTCAGGGGCCGGGACAAGGATTTTACCGAGGGCTTCCAGATCATCCCTCAGTTCACGAACGTATCGAACCCGCACCGGGTACCGTTCCCTTCCTTCAACCGTGGTGGTGATGGTTCTGCCCCCGATGGCAAACTCGATCACATCCAGAACCTGCGCCACGCTGATCCCGTACTGGCCCAGGGCCTGACGGTCAAGATTAATCTCCAGATAGGGTTTGCTGACGGCCCGGTCTGCGATGACCGTTCTGGGATCCACGCTGGGAATATCCCGCATGATATGTTCCATGTTCACGGAAACCCGCTGGATGGTCTCAAGATCGGGACCCGTCACCTTGATGCCCAAGCTGGCGCGTATACCGCTCTGGAGCATCACCATGCGTGCCGATATGGGCTGAAGCCTCGCTGCGGAAGTAGTACCGGGCACCTGGGCGGCCTTGACCAGCGCATCCCAGATATCATCGGGCTTTTTGATACCGCCCCAGGCCTTTCGCCCTGCATTGAGGTCCGGATCCAGTGGCGGGCGCCATAACCTGAAGGGATGGCCTTGGGCGTCAGGAATCAAGCGAAATTTTTCATCCCGCGGAAAACGGCCCCTCACCCGATACGGCAACCTGTCCGGCGCCAACAGGGGGACCCCTTGGGGATTGCGGAAAAGGCCCGTTTCAGACGCATCGAATTTAAAGCGAAGGGTTTTCCCCTTCTCGTTCACGAGATATTTGGGTTTATAGGTGACCAGGGTTTCGATCATGGAAACCGGTGCGGGATCGAGCGGGCTCTGAGCTCTGCCCAGTTTACCCACCACCGTTTTCACCTCGGGAAGGGCGCCGATGGCCACGTCCTGTTTCTGTAAAATATCCAGGACCTCGGCGATGGACGCATGGGGCATGGTGGTGGGCATGAAAAGATACGACCCCTCGTCCAAAGGCGGCATAAACTCGCTTTCAAGACCCGGGAACCGTTGGGCCACAAAGGTCAGGGGCGCTGATCGGTTGAGCGTCCCGGGCAGCCATCCAAAAAGGGTTTCATAGCCCTGCCAGATCATCCCTCCCATTAACAGCGTGCCCAGGGGAAGCATGAGAAAAATCTTCTTATGGTCCAGACACCACAGCAGGATTCGGCTGTAGAAATGATAAAACAGACGAAGGATACCCAGAATGCCACCCATCATCAGAAAGACAAAGGCAAGGTTTCTAATGAGCCCCTTTTCCAGGCCCAGGGGCATCCAGTATCGGGCCAATACAACCGCAACCCCCACGGCGATTACCACATTCACCGCCACGCGTGTCCGGCCCCTGGCCCGCTCCGGAATTCGAGGTTTCAGCACATTGTAAACCCCGATGAGGGCCACACAAAGACCCAACCGCCAATCCACCAGTATGCCTAGAAGACCGCCCAGATAAATGAACGCCTCGTGAATGATCCAGCCGTACCGCTTTTTCTCCAGCCTGTTGGAGAACAACAGATGGGCCAGCGGCGGAATCAAGACCAGGGCCACCACAAGAGATGAAAAAAGCGCGAAGGTCTTGGAAAAGGCCAGGGGCCTGAACAGTTTCCCCTCAGCCCCTTCCATGGCAAACACCGGCAGAAAACTGACGATGGTGGTGGAAACCGCCGTCAGTACTGCCCCACTGACTTCTTTTACAGCCTTTAAAATCGCTTGGGTGCGAGCCTCCCCGGAATCTGCGCCGCGAAGGTGTCTCAGGATATTTTCCACGACGATGATCCCCATATCCACCATGGTGCCGATGGCAATGGCGATGCCCGAAAGGGCCACAATATTGGCATCGACCCCGAAGACCTTCATGCCGATAAAGCACATGAGCACCGAAAGGGGCAGCAGTCCGGCGATCAAAAGGGAACCGCCCAGATGAAAGACCGCAACGAGGATAACAATGATGGTGATCAGGATTTCGTTTGAAAGGGCAATTCGAAGGGTATCCAGGGTTTCATTGATCAGCTGGCTCCGGTCGTAAAAAGGGACGATTGAAACATGGCTCACCGTACCGTCAGACAGGGTCTTTCTGGGCATCCCCGGCGAGATCTCCCGGATTTTGGCCTTGACACGTTCAATGACGGCAAGGGGGTTGTCGCCATAGCGGACCGCCACGACGCCTCCCACGGTTTGAGCCCCCCCTTTGTCCAATGCCCCCTGTCGTGCTGCCGGTCCCAGGGTAATCCTGGCCACCTGCCGCACGAAAACGGGGACACCGTTTTGAAGTTTGATCACGGCATTTTCCAGATCCTCCAGGCCCTTGATGAAACCGACCCCCCGAACCAGGTATTCCACCCGGTTGATTTCCAGGGTCTGGGCCCCCACATCCCGGTTGGCGCCTCTGACCGCATCGACGATTTCGTTGAGGCTCACATTGTAGATCCGCATGAGATCAGGGTCCATATCCACCTGGTACTCCTGTACAAACCCCCCGACAGAGGCCACCTCACTCACGCCTTCCACGCTCATTAGGGCATATCGCACATACCAGTCCTGGACCGTCCGCAGTTCATGCAGGTCCCACCCCCCCGTGGGGCGGCCCTTCTCGGTTGCCCCTTCCAGAGTGTACCAGAAAACCTGGCCCATGGCTGTAGCATCCGGGCCGATGGCAGGCCTGACCCCATCCGGCAATTCCCCATCCGGCAGGCTGTTCAGTTTCTCGAGGATACGGGACCTGCTCCAGTAGAAATCGGTGTCATCCCGGAAGATCACATAGATGGATGAAAATCCGAACATGGAAAAGCTGCGAACAATTCGGACGCCGGGAACCCCCATCAAAGAGACCGTCAGAGGGTAGGTGATCTGATCCTCCACATCCTGAGGAGACCTCCCGGGCCACTGGGTAAACACAATCTGCTGGTTCTCCCCAATGTCGGGAATGGCATCAACGGGAACCGGGTCCCGGAAGGGCCCTCCCAGATCCCAGTCAAAGGGCGATACCAGGATGCCCCATCCCACGGCCAGAAGGATGATGAGGAATGTGATGACCTTCTTCTTCAGCAGGAACTGGAGACTTTCCCCGGTTAGAGAAAAACGGTCATGTTTGAATTTCAGATGGTCGCTCATTCGGTTAGATGTGTGCGCAGGGTATCCTGTCAATCGCACCGGATGGGGTTTATGGCAATGGCCGGGCTGATACCGTCAGAGAAACTTGCCGTCCTATTGGATGCGTCTTTGCGACAACGGCCTGGTGTTGTCGCCATAGGTTCCCGGTTTTCGACGGCTGATGCCATCACGCCGCTGCCTTTCTCGACGGCCTACAATTTTTTCCGTGTCTTCAGATGAAACAGGCTCTTTTCCCGCTCCCGGTTCGAGGCTCTCCATGCGGCTCTTAAGCCGTCGTGTTTTGTAATCCGAATCCATCCTCTCCGAACTACCGGGCCTGTGATAGCCGGTTGCCAAATGGCCGTCTTCCATATCCATCATACTGGGCCTTGCCAGAATCTGAACGGCGCTGTCTATTTTGAAATTGCCGTTGACCACCACCTGATCTCCCTCCTTGAGCCCCTCCAGCACCACGTAATGGTTTTCGGCCTTGGGCCCCAGAACCACCTCCCTGCCCTCAAAAACGCCCGCTTCACCCGCCACGGTCACATAGACCACAGACCGTTTCCCGGTGATAAGAGGGGCTGACAGCGGAATGACCAGGGACCCGGAATCTGCTTTATCCCCTCTTCCCTGCACTTTTCCGTCGGTACGCAGCCGGGCATGAATCACGGCCCGGACCAGCATGCCGGCTTTCAGGCGCCCGCCCCGATCCGGATAGATCACACCGATATTGAAGGTACGGGTTGTGGGATCGAAAACCGGATCAACATAGACGATTTTCCCGCGAAAGCGCTCCCCGGGGTATACCTCTGTCTCAAACGTCACGTTCTGGCCCTTCCTGATCCAGGGGTAGTCCGACTCATAAGCTTCCAATTTGGCCCAGACGTGCTGTGGATCGGCCAGTGTAAAGATGGGCGCCCCCCTGTTCACATAGGTCCCTTCAAAGGCGTTCTGAACCACCACCTGCCCGTACATGGGGGCGTAAAGCGTGGCGATGCCCGTGGGATCTCCCACCTTCATCAATTCGTCGATGTCTCTTTTGGGCAGCCCCATAATCAGGAGTTTATGTCGAATGGCGTTGATGGTTCTGAGAGCGGCTGCTTCCTCGGGGGATCTTTTTCCGGATTCAGGTTTTTTCCTTCCCTGTACCGGGGACTCTATGGCCACATGGGGAAGCCCTCGCTGAAAAGCCAGGAAACTGGGGACGAATTTCATGGCTCCGATGAGTTGGCGCTGGGTTTCCAGCAAATCGGATGAATAGATGTCAAACAGGGGATCGCCCCACCGCACAAACTGCCCTGCCCGCTTGACGTATATACGGTCGATAACGCCGGGCATGAAGGTCGTAACATAGCTCATATGGGCCGGGTCGTAGTCGATCTGCCCGAACAGCTTCACCTGGGCATCAACAGGCTTTCGCACCACCGGTGCTACTTGAATCGAACCCAGTTCGATGGCCTCAGGCGTCAGTTTCAACCGGGACGGCCCGGCCTTGTCCATCTCGGACCCCAGGCGTAACGGGACCAGTTCCATACCACAAATGGGGCATTTTCCCGCCTTATCCATGGGAGGAACACAGTTCATGGGGCAAACATGGACGAGCACACCGGAACCCTCAGGAACCTCAATTTTGGCGGATTCAACCCCCTCTTTTGTCTCCTTATCCGATCCTTTCAGGAAAAGTCCTGTCACCACCCCCAGTAAAAGGGCTGCAAACAGGAGAAGAATCCCCTTTTTAGACAGATATTTTCGGTTTGATTCTTTCATGCCCTGACATCCCAATATAAGGCCCACGGGACGGTTTCGGGAACCCTCATCAAATGTGATTCCAAGACAAAATCCGAGAAAAGCATAGGATACAACGATATGATCATAAACACAACATAAGCACTCATGGAGAGGACACAAAGGCGCCTCTGCAGAACGGGGATAATCCTCTTGAGGGATACCTGTGTGGAAAACCGCGCCAGCACACCGACGCCGGCACCACAGATGCCGGCCGGCAGAAGCGACAGATAGAGGGCATAGCCGATGTAGTGGTAGTCTTTCTGCAGCAGACAGAAAGGGCAATGGTGTGTCGGCAGTTCGTAGAAATACACGGAGATGAACGACACAAGCGATGCCACCGAAAGGATCAACGCCCAGGTGGCAAATCCGGCGAACCAGCGTGCCCCCCTGCCGGTTACCAGGAAGTGTATGCCGATCCGAAGGGTCAGGACAAGGGTCAGAAAAAATAGAATCATGGTGGGCCCTGAAGGGAGGGAAGCGATCTGCCCCCCGATTTCTTTCGTATCTTCACTGAAAAGCGCCCCACAGCACGACGTAATAATATCCACCTTCAGACCGGTAAAATAGCTGATTTGAAAAAAAGCTTCCACGAAAAGAAGTCCGGTGATAATGAGAAGGAATTTGTATTTGAACCGGATCAAGGGGTAGTCCACGGCCCGGTTGTCCGTGTAATTGACCACGAGCCACAGTCCGCATAAAACAAAATTCAACCCTTTTAACATCAATGTGGGATAACCGTAACCATCGGCGTTGAGGCTGCCGGCGGCACACATGGCTCCCACAAAAAGGGTGTGGATATGCTCTGCCGTGTAGATGAACATGAAGAGGGACAGCAGTTGAAAGGCCGACACGTAGGCAAAAATGACAGAGACAAGGTATGTTTTCCGCTCAAGATTCAGTTGGGTGCGGGTGCCGCTTTTAAGATCCCAGGACCGGATAATCCAAATACCCGTAAAAGACGCATAGGCGGCAAAGGCCGACACGAGCAGTGAGGCCGATATCAGGGCTATGATACCGGGATTCAGGATCACTTTTCGACCCCATTTTCCACGATTTCACCGTCCCTTAAATCCACAACGCGGTCCACCCCCTCATACCCGGACACCAGGGGGTCATGACTGGCGATGAGGATGGTCTTTCCCTCCTTTTTAAACCCGACCATGAGCGCCATAAACTGCCTGGACAATGCCGTATCCAGATGGGCCGTGGGCTCATCGGCGATGATGACGGAAGGATCGTTGATCAGCGCCCTTGAAATGGCCACCCGTTGCTTTTCGCCGCCGGAGAGGTTCTCCACCTTTTCATGGGTCTTGGGCGTCATATTGAGTCGCCGAATCAGATCCTGAGCCTTTTCTTTCACCGCCGCATGCTTTCTTCCCGTGGGATAGACGGGAATCATGATATTTTCCAGCACGGTGATGCCCCTGATCAGGTTGTAATCCTGAAAGATGAAGCCAAAGGTATCCCTGCGAATCCCGGCGGCAAATCGTTCCGGTAGGCTGGTTGTCTCACGGCCTTGCACCATAATCCTTCCGGACGTGGGCCTCGACATACACCCGATAATGCTCAAAAGCGTGGTCTTGCCGGAACCGCTGGGTCCTTTGAATACCGTCATCCGACCCATCTTGATGGTCAGGTCAATGCCCTTCAGGGCCTCAAAGGCATTGGCCTTGCCCATATTGAAGGTCTTGGTAATGTTAGACAGCTCGATCACAATTCACTCGCACGCAAGGATACTGACACAAATAAAGGCTTTATGAAAACCAGTATATTCAAAAGGTAAAAAAGGGTCAAGATTTCCCTGATTCATTTCAAAATCCATCCCTCGAAAGCGCTGCACAGAAAGTTTTTTATCAACTTCCAAGAAAACGCTGCCCTTGACGCAATCCATAATTCACCATACAATCAGACTGTAACACATGATAAGAACAGCTCTGGGTTCCAAAAACACCCAAGCTTTAAACGAGGAGTGAAAAAACATGGGCGACACCGCACAATTAATCATTGATGGAAAAGCATATGAAATTCCCCTGATCACCGGAAGTGAAGGGGAAAAGGCGATTGACATCACCCGATTACGCGCTGAAACCGGGCTGATCACCCTGGATCCCGGCTGCGGCAATACCGGCTTATGTCAGAGCAGCATCACTTTCATGGACGGTGAGGAAGGGATTTTAAGATACCGGGGAATACCCGTGGAACAATTGGCCGACCATTCCACTTTCAGGGAAACAGCCTATCTTTTGATCAATGGGGAGCTACCCACATACGAGGAACTGCAGCGCTTTTCCATGCGGTTGAACGACCACAGTCTGGTTCACGAGGACATGCGCTCATTTTTTGGAAATTATCCAAGAGGATCGCACCCCATGGGCATGCTCTCCTCCATGATCAACGCACTGAGGGCGTTTTACCCCAGCCTTCGAGAACGGAGCGAGGAAGAGGAAATTAACATCACCTTTGCCAGGCTTCTGTCCAAAGTCCGGACCCTGGCGGCCATGAGTTACAGGATTTCCCTGGGCCATTCGGTAGTATACCCGCGGCACGACCTATCCTACTGCGCCAATTTCCTGAACATGATGTTTGACTCGCCGGTAAGACCCTATGTCATTGACGAGGACCTGGTGGATGCACTGAATGTCTTCTGGATCCTGCACGCGGACCATGAACAGAACTGTTCCACCTCATCGGTCCGAGCCGTCGGAAGCGCCCGGGTCAACCTGTACGCCGCCATTTCCGCCGGCATATCGGCATTATGGGGACCCCTTCACGGCGGGGCCAATCAGGCGGTGATTGAGATGCTTCAGCAGATATACGACAACGGCGGGGATACAGCGCCTTTCATTGCCCGGGCCAAGGACCGAAACGATCCCTTTCGGCTGATGGGTTTCGGGCACCGGGTCTACAAAACCTTCGACCCCAGGGCCCGCATCATCGAAAAGGTGTGCAACAAAGTACTTGAAAAGCTACACCGGGAAGACCCCCTCCTGCCCATTGCCAAGAAACTGGAAGAGGTGGCGTTGAAAGACAGCTACTTTATTGATCACAACCTCTACCCCAACGTGGATTTCTACGCGGGCATTCTACTGCGGGCCATCGGCATTCCCCTCAACATGTTCCCGGTCATGTTTGCCATCGGGCGCCTGCCCGGCTGGATCGCCCAGTGGAAAGAAAGCGCGGACGATCCCAAATGGAAAATCTACCGCCCAAGGCAGATCTACACCGGGCCTCAAAAGAGAGATTATGTGCCCATTAGGGAAAGATAATAGAGGACCGATACTTACACTAAAATTGCTGGTGAATAGGTGTAGACCATGATTACCCGAATCAAAATATGTGGATACAAATCACTCAAAGAGGTTGAAATCAATCTCACGCCGCTATCCATCCTGGTAGGTCCCAATGGGGCGGGAAAAAGCAATTTTCTGGACGCACTGCAACTCCTCTCGAAGATTGCCACAAGCAGGACCCTCAAGGAGGCATTTGAACCGCCTTATCGGGGTAAGCCTCTTGAATCATTTACCTTCAAGCATAATGGGATAGCCGGCCTTTTGGAGGAAGAGCGTCTCAGTTTCAGCATCGAAGTTGATGTACAATTATCGGAATCGGTCGTTGAGGCGGTCAACCGGCAAATCAGGGAAATGAAGCGTTCAGGCGTGGACACGCCAGGATCTAATGGAAAGAAAAAAAAATTACCCACGGTCAGAGAGAATTATTTGCGATACCGAATCGAAGTGGAAATTCTGCCAAGATCCGGTTTCTTGCGGGTGGTAGACGAGTACTTGGGCGCTTTGACCCAGAAAGGGGAACCCACAGCCAAGCGCAGTCCCTTCCTTTCGCGAGAAGGTGCGCGCCTTCATCTTCGGTTGGAAGGCCAGGCCCACCCGACCTACTACGAGCGCCTTCTGGATCACAGTATTCTTTCGTTGCCCCATTATCCACCGCACTACCCCCATTTGGCAGCCATGAGAAAAGAGTTGGAAAGTTGGCTGTTTTTCTACTTTGAACCCAGAGAGCGGATGCGCGCCGCCAATCCCGTTAAAGAGGTGCGGCACATCGGCCTGATGGGTGAGGAGCTCCCCGCATTTCTGAACACATTGAAGGTTCTGGATCCATCTCAATTCAATGCTGTGGAAAGGGCTTTAAGCACCATCGTGCCCAACATTGAAGGCATTGAGGTGGAGGTAAACACCCTTGGCGAGGTAGAACTCAGGCTCATTGAATCGGGAATTCCAATCCCTGCCCGGGTTCTTTCCGAGGGAACCCTTCGGCTTCTCGGACTCCTCGCCCTGACCGGGGCCAAGGAGCCACCGTCTCTCATTGGTTTTGAGGAACCTGAAAACGGCATCCATCCGCGGCGGATCCAGCTTATTGCGGAACTCCTGAAGACGCGTGCCTCCTTTGGGGAAACCCAGTATATTGTGACAACCCATTCGCCCTTACTTCCCGATCTGGTGGTGGATAAGTCATTGTACATTTGCAGGAAAGAGGGCGGCATGACCCGGATGGAGCCCTTTTCTACCTGGGGCCCCCTGGGGAGAGAAAAGGCGATTGATGAAGCCCTGGTAGATGAGGAAGAACCGGAAAAGCTTACCGTCGCCGAAAGAATGCTGCGAGGTGATTTCGATGCATGAGATCGCCGCTTTTGTTGAAGATCATGCTCACCAGGAATTTCTCCAAGCCTTACTAAGGCGACTTTCCCACGAACAAGGTGTTGAGATCAAAATCGACTGGCGGAATGTTCGAAGAGGCTATGGTGCGGTCATTAAAGAGCTTAAACAGTACATGGGGGATCTTTATCGAGGCCGGGGCGGATTCCCGGATCTGGTGCTGGTCGCCACGGATGCCAACTGCAAAGGTTTGAATCAAAGGCTGAAAGAAATTGCCGGCGTTACTTCGAAATTTCCCGAGGCTTTTGTGATCTGTGCCATTCCCGACCCCCATATCGAACGCTGGATGCTCATTGATTCGGCTGCTTTTAAATCGATTTTTGGGCGCGGGTGCCAGGCCCCTGATCAGAAGTGTGAAAAGGCCCGTTACAAAAAAATGCTCATTGAGAACATTCGGGAAGCCGGGGTGACGCCCAGCCTCGGCGGCATCGAATTTGCGAAAGACATCGCCGAAAACATGAACATGGAACATGCGTCCCGAAAAGACCATTCATTGGGTCGCTTCCTGCAAGAAATGACCGGAATATTGGCGGGCTGGCGGAAATGATTTTTACGCCGAAATCATCCCCTGAATTCAACCCAGATTTTCAACAATGGCCGCGCCGAATTCCGAACACCTGACCTCCTTGGCGCCCTTCATCTGCCGGGCCAGATCATAGGTGACGACCCCCTGGGCAATGGTTTTTTTAAGGGCCTCAACCACTGTTTCGGCCGCATCATCCCAGCCGATAAACCGAAGCATCTCAACCCCGGACAGAATCAGGGAGCCGGGGTTGACC
>CAYPQJ010000109.1:0-13494 GCA_964412835.1 uncultured Desulfobacteraceae bacterium
TTTATCTGGAGGCGGCTTCTCCATTGCGAATGCAATTTTGAGGTTAGAGGACATATAACAACAGTTTCTAAATATTGATTCATTTCATCCTGGCTGATGATCACAACCGGACGCACTTTTTTTATTTCACTTCCGATGGTGGGGTTGAGATCAGCAAAATATATTTCGTACCGCTTAATACTCAAAATCTTCGCCCTCCAGTCCGTCAAGAAGCGTTTCGTCAAAATCGTCCCAATTTTCTTTTTCACCGGCCATGGCTTTATAGGTATTCTCCCACGAAAGCTTATTGTCAGCTTTTTTCCGAAGAAGCAGCCCCCGATCCGTTTCTTCCAACAGAAGAGAATTGTTCAAGCCATATTTTTCCAGAAGGGCTTTGGGAAGGCGAACGCCTTTTGAATTCCCAATGGGAACCAGTTTAATATCCCTTACACGTGTTTGTTGTTCCACAGGAATTACCTCTCAAAATTGTTTTTGCCATAAGTTGTAATTATTGTAATTACATTCTTTCCGGAAGTCAATAATGGAAAACAGGGGTCACATCTTGATTAATGCATTAATTGACATTTTTCCTATATAGTCTGGCTTTCTTGTCGATACAGTCAAACAGACACCGGGTTTCTCCTGGCGGCATCTCGGCCTTTCCCAGGAGGAGGAAACCGCCCGGTTTGAGGGCCTCATGGAAGCCCTTCAGCACCCGGGTCTGCAGGGTCGGCAGAAAGTATATGAGGACATTGCGGCACACCAGGAGATCGGTTTTCGGATATGGGAAATCAGAGGCCAGGTCATGTGTTTGAAAATCAATGTGGTCTCGCAGTTCCGGCCCCGCACAGGCTGTGTCATCCTCAATGACGAAGTATTTATCCAGCCACGTCGGATTGATCCCTTCCACTTCTTTTCGGCTGAAACACCCCGTCCTTGGCTGTTTAATCACTGCAAGAATTATGATGTAACAGGGATTAGCCGGATGGGAAAGAATCATTTTTTTCGTTCAAGGAGCAAGCGGCGTGCGTCTTTCAGGAGGAGCAGGAGTTGTTTCTCACGAAGCGGTGAGGCCACAAAGCCGAAACGCAAGTAGAACCGGGAGGCATTGTCATCGAGCGGGTGGGCAAGCAGGGCTCGGATGCCGGCCTGATCAGCGATCAAGAGCGTACGGCGAACAGCATCCTGGAGGAGGCCTCTACCGATATCACGCCCCTGGTGACGAATAGAAACGGCGAGTCGGGCGAGAATAGCCACGGGAATAGGGTATTGCCCCATACCCTTACGAATTCGCTCCGGTGCCTGCAATGTGTCTACCTGCCCGACCGTCAGACTGTAGTAACCGACGACGCGGCCATCTTCGGTCGCAACAAAAGTCCTGGCTGAACCACTGTTTTGTGCCTGGAGGGCATGACGGAGCAGCCACTCGTTCATGACCGGTTTACCACAGTCGAAGGACTCAAGGAAATGCCCCCTGTCGAGAGTTTCGGGGGCGCTCAGGAGCATGGCTTATCCCAAGGCGCAGTTCTGGAAAAAAGGTCTTTCAATCCAACGTTGTCTTCAGCGGGACGATCCAGTAACGTCAGGAATCGCTCATACTGTTTGCCGGAAACCATGAACATGCGTTGATCCAGCAGCGTCTGCTCGGCGGCTTGACAAGCGCTGTCTATGATGAACTGGGTCAATGACTTGTGGCAAGCCGCTGCTGCGCGGCGCAGGACCGCTTCCTGTTCCGGGGTTGCTCGAAGTCCAAGACGGGCTGATTTGACAGCCTGTTTGGCGATCGTTTCTGTGGTGGGCATAAAGGTTCTCCTTGTAAAGTTTATCCTTAACGTTAGTACATATGACAAACAATATCAAGGGTCATCAGAGATAGCCGATAGAAAAGGCCAGAAGGAATTGACCGCCGAAATAAAGCGGGAGACCCAGGATACGGTTGACAGCTCCTTTCTTGACAAAGCGGTCCCTGGCCACGAAAAGGTCTGATATATAAAAGCTGAGGGCCCCACAAAAAGCCAGCATGCGGCCCGTGAAAGCCAGTCCGGGTTCCAGAAGGAGCGAAAAGGCGCCGCAGACCATGATGGTGATGACGAAGACGTAGGCCATTACCGGAATCATCATGTCGCCCAGGTGGGGTTTGAGGCGAAAAAAAATCCATAAACTGGCCATTGAGACCGGCAGTGCGCCCCACAGGACAGATGCGGTGGGAGGCGCCGTGTAAAAAAAGCAGATCACGTAAAAGACATGACCCACGAGGAATGACACCAGTCCCGGGAAGAACATCTTTTTCTGTGGCAGCGCCAGAAAAACATCGCCGCCCAGACAGAATATCAGACCGGGAAGGAGCCATGCGAAATAAGACGGGACGGGTCTGGGCTGGATCAGTGCGGCCATGACGAACAGCAGGGAAATAGTGGTTTTGACGGGCAGGATGCCTTTGGGGATTTCTTTGCTTTCATAGTAGAGCAAAATCGGCATCAGGATGCAGGCCAGAATGATCGTGGTCGTTGCCATTGGAAATGAAACCTCCGTGGGAAATTAGACAAGTTGTCGTCAGTGGCGCATATTCCGAGTATAATGTGTGGATATCCGAAAGGCAAGGTTTGGCTGATGCGGTCGGCAAGTAGTGATGAACATGAAAATTTGATTTTTTTGCACTATAAAGGTTGCCCTGATTTACTAATCTATGGGATATTAAAAAATTACGATATTAATGATGATTTCGTGTTTGTCAAAATAATGACTAGGTAAGGAAATATTCGAAATGACTCAGTTAAAAGATGCAAGGTCCGGTGTGGTTACGCCGGAAATGGAAAAGGTGGCAGCGTATGAACAGGTGGAGGTTGAGTGGCTTCGGGGGCAGATGGCTTCGGGTCGGGTGGTCATACCCGCCAACAGGCTGCATAAGCGTCTGGTTCCCTGCGGTATCGGCGAAGGGTTACAGGTGAAAGTCAATTCCAATATCGGTACATCCTCGGACAGGGCCATCCTGGAAGAGGAACTGGAAAAGCTTTGCGTGTCCATCGAGGCCGGTGCCGATACGGTGATGGATCTATCCACGGGAAAAGATATCGATGGCTCCAGGAGAAGCATTCTGGCTGAATCCACTGTCGCCATCGGTACGGTTCCCATCTATCAGGCCATTGTTGAAACCGTGGAGGATAAGGGCGCTCTCATTCACCTCGACAGCGACAAGATTTTTGAAGTGGTTGAAAAGCAGGCCCAGGACGGTGTGGATTTTATCACGGTTCACTGCGGATTGACCCTGGCGGCCCTTGAAATGCTCAAAAACCAGGGGCGAATTACCAACATTGTCAGCCGGGGAGGCTCTTTTCTCACCACGTGGATGCTGCACCACGAAAGGGAAAATCCCCTTTATGAGGAATATGACCGTCTTCTGGAAATTGCCGAAAAGTATGACGTCACCCTGAGCCTTGGCGATGGATTGAGACCCGGCTGTCTGGCGGACGCAACGGACAGGGCCCAGATCCACGAGCTGATGACCTTAGGCGATCTGACCCGTCGGGCATGGGAAAAGGATGTTCAGGTGATGATCGAAGGTCCGGGCCATGTGCCCCTGGACCAGGTTGAAACCAATATTATCCTTCAAAAGAAGATGTGCGATCACGCACCCTTTTATGTCCTAGGTCCTTTGGTGACGGACATTGCGGCGGGATACGATCATGTGGCCTGCGCCATCGGGGGTGCTCTGGCAGGGGCTGCCGGTGCTGATTACCTCTGTTATGTGACGCCGGCAGAGCATCTCTGCCTTCCCAGCGTTGCGGATGTGCGTGAAGGCGTGGTGGTGACCAAAATTGCGGCCCATGCAGCGGATATTGCAAAAGGGAATAGGGTGGCCATTGAACGGGACCGGCAGATGGCCGTGGCCAGGCGAAATCTGGACTGGGAAACTCAGATGAAGCTGGCCATTGACCCGAAAAAAGCCAGAGCATATCGTGAGCAGAATCCACCTGAAGAGGACGATGTGTGCACCATGTGCGGGAAATTCTGTGCCATCAAGCAGGTAAAAGAGTATTTTAGAGATTGATTACTTTCCGAGGCAGAACTGGCTGAAGATAGATTCCAGTATTTCATCATCGATGGTCTGGCCCGTGATTTCACCCAAGTGGTCAAGACCGGTTTTGAGCTCAAAGGCAACAATTTCCATGGGGGCATTGTTTTTCGCTTTGATGCTCGCGTTTAAAAAACATTCTCTCGCTGTTTTAAGGGCTTCCCGATGTCTCAGGTTTGGGACCGCATGGGAGGTTGTAACCGCAAGTACGTCGTCTGAAAGGATGGCCGCTTTGATGGCCTTTTTGAGGCGGTCAATGCCCTGGCCTGTCAGTGCCGAGATTTCGACCGTGGTAAAGTGATTCGGAACATCAGCCTTTTCGGTGTAAGTTTCGGCCGGCGGGAGATCAATTTTGTTGATTACCACTAAGGCTTTTTTATTTTCACATTGGGCCAGAATATCCATATCGTCCCCATTGAGGGGTCGACTTCGGTCAATGATGATCAACAGAAGGTCCGCTTCGGCGGTTTTCTGTCGGGTGAGATGAATGCCCAGCTTTTCCACCTCGTCTTTGACCTCTCTGAGGCCTGCGGTATCCATGATGCGAATGGGAATGCCGGAGATATTGAACGTGGACTCGATGACGTCCCGGGTGGTTCCGGGGATGTCCGTTACGATGGCCCTTGGTTCATCCAGGAGGCGGTTCAACAGGCTTGATTTGCCGGCATTGACGCGGCCTACAATGACGGTATTGATGCCGTCAACCCATATGCGGCCGGCGTGGGCATTAATCAGATTGTCAATGGGTTGAACCAGGTTTTTTTCTATGAATTCCGCCCCCTCATCCCTGAAAAGGTGTTCCACGTCGTCTTCAGGGAAATCGATGGCGGCTTCCGCGTTTGCGAGAATGTGAATCGCTTTTTCCCGCAGGGCCTCGGTGTCTCTTTTAATGGATCCCTGAATCTGCTGTGCGGCCAGAACCAGTCCCCGCTCGGATCGCGCATTCATCAGATCAACAACAGCCTCTGCCTGGGAAAGATCAATTCTGCCGTTTAAGAATGCACGTTGGGTAAATTCTCCGGGTTTGGCCATCCGGGCACCCAGACCCATGAGAATCGCCAGTATCCTGGACAGCAGGGTATACCCGCTGTGAGAGTTGATTTCAACAACGTCTTCACGGGTGTAGCTGTTGGGTGCCGCCATATGGGACAACAGGACTTCGTCGATGATATCCCCCGAGTGAGGATCACAAACATATCCCATGTACAGTCGGTGACTTTCTAAAAGCGATTGAGGGGTCTTGGGTTTGAATACCTTTCTTGCGATTTCAAGGGATTTGGGTCCGCTGATCCTGATGATCCCGATCCCTGCCTGGCCGATAGGGGTGGCGATGGCCGCAATGGTATCTTCTGATGATGGCATAAGCCTAGCCAAAGATAATTGAAATTTTTAAAAACGAATATCGAATATCGAACAAGGAATGTCGAATGTCGAAGTGAAATACGGAACAACACCGGAATTAAAACTAAAATCCCCGGCATCCGTCCCCAGGAAGAGCCTGGGAACGAGGTTGAAATGCACATTTTGGGTAAAACCGAAAAAAAAGGTTACTGCGCCCGGGAGGCCCGTGAAGAACCGTTTTTCTTGGGGATAATGACCACTTTTTTTAGAATCCCTTCTCCCTTTCCTTTGGTGCCCAGTTCATTGTCGTCCCGGAGGGCCAGGTGCACGATCCTTCTGTCGTGGGGATTGAGGAGATTGGTGGCCACGGGCCGTTTCATTTTCTTGGCCTTGTCACCCATTTTCAGCGCCATCTGGACCAGGAACTCCTGCCGCCTCCGCCGGTAATTTTCAGAGTCTATGATCACACGGGAGCGTTTTTCCAATGACTTGTTGACAATTTTATTGACGATAAACTGAAGTGCATCAAGGGTTTTGCCTTTACGACCAATCAAAAGACCCGTTTTGTCCCCATCGATATTGAGGTTCACAGAGCCGTCTTCCAGCTTCCCCGTAACGGTGATCCCTTCCATGGGAATCAGGGCCAGGATGTTTTCCAGGGCTTCTTTTGCAATGGCGATTTCCTCTTCCCGGTTATTCGGGGCGGTTGTTTCCGGATCCGTCGCCGGGGGCACATCTTCCGAAGCGACCGTCACTTCTTCAGATTTTTCGACCGCCACTTTTTCGACCGTTTGGGATTCTTTCTGTTTAATGGTGACTTTGATTTTAGCCTTTCTGCTCCCCACAAGGCCGAAAATGCCGGCTGAGCCTGGTTCAAGGATGACAATATCCATCTGATCTTTGGTGAGCGCCAGTTGTCGGCAAGCGTTTTCAATGGCGTCTTGATCCGTTTTTCCTTCAAATTCGTAGGTTTCCATGAGTGTCCTCCAGTTATTACGCCGGTTTTTTATAAATTCGATATTGCTGTCCTATGGAAAGGAGGTTGTTGACCAACCAGTAAAGAACAAGCCCGGAAGGGAAATTAATGAACATAAACGTGAAAATGACGGGGAGAAACATCATAATTTTCGCTTGAGTCGGATCTCCTGGAGTCGGGGTCATCTTCTGCTGAATAAACATGGACCCGCCCATCAAAAGGGTTAGTATCGGTATTCCGTAAGGTGCCGTCATAAACGGGATTTGAAGTGAGAATTGAAATAATCGATCGGGCGCCGAGAGATCATTAATCCAAAACACAAAGGGGGCATGCCTCAGCTCGATGCAGGCGCCCAGAACCCTGAACAGGGCAAAGAATACCGGAATTTGAACCACCATGGGCAGGCATCCACCCATGGGGTTGACCTTGTAGGTCTTATACAGCCCCATCATTTCCTGGTTCAGTTTTTGTTTGTCGCCTTTATGCTTTTCCCTGAGTTTGGCCATCCGGGGCTGAAGTTTCTGCATTTCCTTCATGGACTTATAGCTCTTGTGGGTGAGCGGCCAGAACAAAATTTTGACAAGAACGGTCAAGAGGATGATGGCTAGTCCATAGTTATGGACGTATTGGTAGAAAAAATGCAGGATGTATAGCAGCGGTTTTGCGATGATATCCGTCCAACCGAAATTGATGGCTTGATCAAGGTTCTTGCCAAATTTTTTCAGGATCCCCAAGTCGCGGGGCCCGATGTAAATTTGGTATTCGCTTGTGGCCTGGGAGGATGGCGGAAGAGAAACTGAGGCAGGCAGGAATACACCTTCCATTACCCCTGATGAAAGATGTTTTCCTGTAAAGGAACCCTTGGTGGGGACTTCGGGAACAATGGCTGAAATAAAATAGTTGTCTTCCCAGCCGAACCAGCCGATATTTCCTCTGGCCGATTTTTCTTCGCCCGGGTCTTCCACCTCTATTTCGTCCAGCTTATCGTCTAAGAGCAGGGCAAAACCCACGTAGGCATAATAGCTGCCCTTGTCATGGGGTGGCACTGACCTCAAAGTCGATCTGAAAACGCCGTTTATGGGGGCGGTGGTTGGATTGGTTGCCGTCACGGCGAGATCGATGCCATATCGGTCGGGGAAAAAGCGGTAGGTCTGGGTGATGGCAATACCGTTTTGGTCGGTTCCGTGAAAAACGATTGTTGCGGGTTCCGACTCCTCATAGAGCTTCAGGGAATCTTTGTCCACTGAAAAGGCCTTATTGTTCACGTTGCCGACGGTGTTGCCTGCAAACTGAACGGTCAGGTAGTCGCCCATTCCCTGTTCCAGAGTGACCAGTTCTACATAAGGAGAATCCGGATTGGTTGTTTGACGATATTTTTTCAGTTTGAAGCTCTTTATGGTGGGTCCCATATTGCTGAAGACAACTTTGTAGAGCGGTGTATCAATTTCGATTTTCTTTTCATCCACCTGAATTACAGGCTGTTCGGCTGCCGTAACAGGCCTAGGGGGTGGGACGGTGGCCACATTAACGGGACTTTCCCCATCTTGGGTCGCCGGCTGGATGTTTTGTGCGGCGGTATCCTTTTTGATAGGCGCCTGTTTCGGCTCAGGCGAGAAAAAAAGAGACCATCCAACAAGCACGACAAAGGATAGGGCAAAAGCCAGTATTGTTTTTTTGTCCATAATCTGAGCTACTCAATCATCCTAAAGGTTTTGTTTGAAAAAACCGGCACGGCACTGTTTTTTCGACACCAGGTCAAAATGCCACAGCAGGAGTCTTTCAAATGAGGTCAATTACATCATACCAGAGGGTCATATCCGCCGGGGTGAAACGGATGACATTTTAAAATCCTGATAAGGGCTAAAAAGCTGCCTTTCAGGATCCCATACTTATGATAGGCATGGCGAGCATAGGCGGAACATGTCGGGTAGAAACGACAGGAAGGCGACCAAAAAGGCGAGATGCACAGCTGATATAAGGCTATCAGGGAGATAGGTATATATCTGCATTTGTATATGAAACCCTTTTTAGGCAACGATCTTTTCAAGTTCTTTTTCGGCTTTTCGCAAGTTCAGATAGCCGGCACCCTTTTTTGCAATGATGACGATGTCGTATCCCTGGGGGAGGCGTGCTTTATTGAGCCTGTAAAATTCTTTGATCAGTCGTTTGGCCCTGTTCCTTCTGATGGCATTCCCCACCTTTTTGCTGGCCGTTACCCCTAGTCTGGTTATTCCTAGCTCGTTCTTTCTGGCAATAGCGATGAAGTGCCTCATGCGGCAATGTTTTCCGGAACGATTTGCATTGACAAAATCCGCGCGACGCAATAGCCTTTCACATTTTGGGAGAGAAAAGGCCCCCCTCAAGCCTGGGGAAAATCGTTTCGGTCTAAAGGGCATTTATACGGTCAGTCGCTTCCGTCCTTTGGCCCTTCTTCTTTTCAGAATATTTATTCCGGCCCGTGTGCGCATTCTTGCCCTGAAACCGTGGGTTCGCGCTCTCTTTATTCTACTGGGTTGATAGGTCATTTTCATAACGGTGTAGAGCCCCTTTGTTGAAATTTTATATAAACAATAATATAAACACAGGCGTTTATTTTTGTCAAGCAGCAATTCCACCGGACGGCAATTCTCATGATGAAAACAGCATCGCGCCGTCCTTCATTTACGGCCCTAAACAGGGTCAGTGGTTGAGGCTTTAACCCCGGCTCGGGCAATTATGGTTTTTTCACATTTTTAATTGATAATTTTTGTTGCATCCTATATCTATAGGTGATCCAGGTTAATGAACCGTCCATCCTTCATTGACCACTTGGCGCTTTATTTTCTGCGTAAACGGGCGAAAGTTTCCCCCGGATAGACAGGGAATAAAATCCATTTTATGCGTATGTGAATCGAGCAGAGAGGAAAACGCGATGCTTTTTGACCCCATTCTGGGATTGTTCTCAAATGATCTGGCCATTGATCTCGGCACGGCAAATACACTCGTATATATGAAAGGCAAAGGGATTGTCTTAAGTGAGCCGTCCGTGGTGGCGGTTAGAAGAGATGGTCGAGGCAGCAGTAAAGTGCTGGCCGTAGGCAGAGAGGCGAAGATGATGTTGGGCCGAACCCCCGGCAACATCGTGGCCATCAGGCCTATGAAGGATGGGGTCATTGCGGATTTTGAAATTACTGAGGCCATGCTCAGGCATTTCATTCGCAAAGTCCACAACCGACGAACCCTTGTCAGGCCCCGCATCATCATATGTGTTCCGAGCGGCATTACCCAGGTGGAGAAACGGGCGGTTCGTGAAAGTGCGGAATCCGCCGGTGCCAGAGAAGTCTTTCTCATCGAAGAGCCCATGGCGGCGGCAATCGGGGCCGGACTGCCCATTACCGAACCCACGTGCAATATGGTGGTCGATATTGGCGGCGGAACCACTGAGGTGGCGGTTATCTCCTTAGCGGGAATTGTTTACAGTAAATCCGTCAGGGTCGGTGGAGACAAGATGGATGAGGCCATATTGCAGCATATCAAGCGAAAATACAACCTGCTGATTGGTATCAGCACCTCTGAAATCATCAAAACAGGTATTGGAAACGCCTATGCGGGAGATACGATTGAAACCATTGAAGTCAAAGGACGTGATCTGGTGACGGGAATCCCCAAAATCCTCACCATAGACTCCGACGAAGTGAGACAGGCGATTTCCGAGCAGGTTGAGACCATTGTGGAAACCGTTCGGATTGCTCTGGAACAAACGCCTCCCGAGCTTGCTGCGGATATCGTGGATTCGGGGATTGTCTTGGCCGGGGGAGGCGCCTTGCTTAAAAACCTCGACGTTCTCCTAAGAGAAGAAACAAAATTGCCGGTGACCATTACGGAAGACCCCTTGTCCACGGTGGTGTTGGGATCCGGAATGGCCCTTGACAATATCAATATGCTGAAAGAGATTACCATTCGATAAAATCTCTTATTTCCCCTTTGGCCTTCCATTGCCGTGCCCTTGCTTTGGGTGTTTGGCTTCCGTATCGATAATGTAACATTAATATTTATTCATTTGAAACCGTCCTTTGGCGGGCGTGGGTTATGGGGGCGGGATTAGCCATTGCAGCGTGAAAGACGTTTTCCGAAAATCTGGATTTGGTTGGCTTTTATCTGTTTTGCTCTGTTTTTGCTTTCCTCAAATGCCGGTCAGCGCACCAGTTGGAACCGAGTTGAACAACTGGTTGTTGAGGGTGCAACGCCGATTCAGGGTTTTTTCAAGCAGACCGTAAAACTGCTGGTGGATCTCTGGGAAGATTATTTCCATCTGGTCGATGTTCAGCAGGAAAACCGGCGTTTAAGACTGGAACTGGATTCCTTTAAACGGGAAAACAGCCTTTACAGGGAACGGGTGGCCACCCATGAGCGTCTATCTGACCTTCTGAAGTTCAAGGAAGCTGTCAGCCGGCCGGCCGTTGCTGCTCAGGTCGTGGGACTGGATCCCACAGGGTGGTTTCAGTCTGTTGTGATTAACAAGGGGACGAAGTCGGGAATTAACCTGGATATGCCTGTGGTGAATGCTTCCGGCGTTGTGGGCCGAGTTGTTTCCGTCTCCCCGCACTATGCCAAGGTGCTGTTGGTTATCGATCAGAACAGTGCGGTTGACTGCCTCGTGCAGCGATCCCGAGATCGGGGAATGGTCAGGGGTCAGTCAGCCCAGGTTTGTCGACTGGATTACATGGTCAAGTCCGGCGATGTGAAGGAAGGGGATTTGGTGATCACATCGGGTCTGGGACGGGTATTTCCAAAAGGCCTTCCCGTTGGAACCATCTCCAATGTAAATGAAGGGGATGGAACGCTTTTCAAGGAAATAGAAGTGACGCCTGCGGCGGATTTTTCCAAATTGGAAGAGGTTCTGGTTATTCTGAAAAAAGAGTCAGACCCTTCAATAGACTAGGGGCCTCATCCTACATGATGCCGGGGTTTACGGGATTCGAGAGGACTGCGCCGTCAAAACTTCAGGAAGCAAGCCGATAGGCTTCTATATGTGGGCATGGGTGGGGGGAGGAATCGCAACCCTCTTAACCGGTATCTGGGGTAATCCCTGGGGTCTGGATTTTTTCGACCTGGATTTCCTGACGATTCTGACGGCCTATCTTTTCCTGACATTCGGCCAGATCTGGGCGGGTGTTTTCGCTCTGGGCCAGGGTTTTCTGATTGATGCTTTTTCAGGAGGATTGCATGGCCTGTTTTCTGCCGCGTACCTGAGTGCGTTCTTCGTGATCCTGGTGGGATCTCGGTTTTTTAATCTTTTGAACCCGAAAGGGCAGATCATTATTATTGCGCTTTCGGTTTTACTGAAAAATGCCATGCTGTTAATCCTTCTTCGCATCTTTTCCCAGGATATCGTTTATTCAAAAACTTTTCTGTTGGTTTCCCTTGTTTCTATCGGTGTTACCGGTTTGGCTGGGCCACTTTTTTTTCAATTGTTCAACCATTTGCGAGGGGTTCCCAACAGAATGGCTGAAGGGGCTTCGCCCGATGAGAATTGAGCGTATGACGTCTTTGTTTTTCAGACAATTCTTCATTTCCCAACCCTGTTGCAGCAATAACAATAATGGAAGAACAAGGGTGAAGAAGCCTTGAAATCATCAAATTTTGACCCTGTGTCTCAGGATGTTTTTGCAAAACAGCTGAAAATCGCTGTGCTGTTTGTTTTGGTGATTTTCAGTATCCTTATCCTCAGGCTGTGGTTTCTGCAGATTGTAAATGGATCAGCCTATCGGGACAGGAGCGAAAATAACCGAATCCGGCTTCAGAGTATGGCGCCTTTCAGAGGGGTGATTCGGGACCGCAGCGGACAAATCCTGGTAGATAATCGGCCGTCCTATGATCTTTACGTCATCCCGGAGGAAATTCACGATACCGAGGCTTTGCTGAACCGGTTGGCTGTCCTGGGGGATCTTGAGATGGCGCCCATAAAAGAAAGATTCAGTCGCCCAGCCGGCGGGTACCCCTTCAAGCCGGTTTGCCTGAAGAAGGATATTTCCCGTGAGGAATTGGCCATGCTGGAAACGCGCCGATTCGATCTGCCGGGGGTCATGATCAAAGTGCGACCTCAAAGGCATTATTTTTACGGTGATCTGGCCGCGCATGTGCTGGGATATCTGGGAGAGATCAGCGAGAAACAATTGAAAAGTGGTAAATTCCCCAATACCAGGTCTGGTGATTTGATCGGTAAAACCGGAATAGAACGGAGATGGCAGAAGTCGCTCAATGGGGGGCGCGGCGGAGAGCAGGTGGAGGTTGATGCGTCGGGACGAAGGATTAAAGTAATCTCTCAAAGGCCTCCCGTTTCCGGCGCGGATGTTTGTCTGACCATTAATCGGGAATTGCAGACGCTGGCTGAAAAGGCCTTGAATGGAAAGCACGGGGCTATTGTGGCCATGGATCCCAGAAACGGTCAGATCCTGGCTTTGGCAAGCAGCCCTTCATACGATCCCAATCTGTTCATTACGGGTTTTGATGAGGGCACTTGGAAAAACATGGTGTCCTCCAGTGATTATCCGCTGCATAACCGGGCCCTTACCGGACAATATCCACCCGGCAGTGTCTTCAAAATCGTTGTGGCTCTGGCGGGTCTTCAAGAAGGGGTCATCACGCCCGGGGAGACGTTTTACTGCAATGGTAAATATTCCCTGGGCCGTGGGAAATACCGTTGCTGGAAGCGTTGGGGTCATGGAAAAGTAGATCTGAATCGAGCGCTCGTTGAATCTTGCGACATCTATTTTTATCAATTGGGGATGCGGCTCGGGGTAGACAGAATCGCCCACTATGCCCATCAGCTGGGCCTGGGGCAAAAAACCGGGCTTAACCTGGGATGTGAAAGAGGCGGGCTTATCCCCACAGCCGAATGGAAACGGAAACGGTGGGGGGTTCCCTGGCAGGGTGGGGAAACAGTCTCTACCGCCATCGGTCAGAGTTTTGTGCTGGTCACCCCCTTGCAGGTCGCCACCTTTGTTTCGGCGGTCTTTAACGGGGGGCATGTTTTCAGGCCCCAGGTGACCCGATGGGTTCGGAAACCGGGCGGTGAAAGCATCTTTGAGTTTGCACCCCAATTGATCAGAGATGTGAAGATCAAACCGGAATATCTGGAGCTTGT
>CAYPQJ010000110.1:0-13391 GCA_964412835.1 uncultured Desulfobacteraceae bacterium
GTAAGTCCCATGGTGTTCATGCCCAGGAAGAGGGCCAGATAGTCAAATTTTTCCCAGTAGGTAAAACGATTAAATCTGGGGATACGCCGTTTTCCAAAAAAGTACCCCATGTGCTGAAACATGTCCTTGATGTCCTGGACTTTAGGAAAAAGAGACTGGGGACCCGTGATGCTCCCTTTGAGTACCAGTTTGAAGTAGAAGAGCCAGAGAATGTGCACCAGCACGCAGCCGTAGGTGATGACCGCAAAGAAACGGTGCAGATAGGCCAGGTGCCCGGCGCCTCCCACCAGCCATGCGAAGCCGCCGGCCCACCACTGGTCACTGAACTTCAGAGAAAAACCGGTGATTGCAAGCCCGGTAAACCCTATCATCACCGCCACATGCAGCAGGCGTTGAAGGGGCGAGAAGCGAACAAACGTTTCCGGGGGTTGTTTTTCCTGAGTTGTCATTTGTGTTTCCTCAATTTTTCGTGAAGTTCCCTCAGTAGCCAGACGAAGCTGTGACCATAAAAGAAGCCCACCACCAGGATGACCAGGATGGACATCAACACGGTGACCACTCGAATGAGGGCCACGTGTGCTCTTTTCTGCGTGTCATTTTCAGGCAGGTCCTTAATCGTGGGATGAATGACCACCTGGGTAAACCCTTCCGTAGCGTCAGGGTGGCACCTTTGGCAGGCGGCGAGGGCTGTCTTTTTATCTTTGAGGGATACCGAGTGGTGCGCGCCGTGGCAATCGGTGCAGAACGCTGCATTTTTGTCCCCCAAATTTACGGCCGCTTTGCCGTGATAATTATCCAGGTATGTAGCGGTCTGGGCCGGGTGGCACTTGCCGCAGACCGAAACCATCTCTCTTCCGATTTCCACACGGGAGAGGTGGGCCCTGGCGTAATGGCCCGAATGGCAGCTGCCGCAAGTGGGGGCCTTTTTACTTTCGGGAAGTGTATTGCTTCCGACAGCAGAATCGGTTTGCTCTTTCAAAAGCGCCTTCGCATGAGCCCCTTCAAGATACTGTTCATATGAGGGCCTATGACAGGATTGGCAGCGCCGGTAGTCGTATTCACGGTTGGCATACGCCTTTAGGAAGGTGGGATTCTCTGAATCGGGATGCATGGTTTGACCCTGTTTCATATCCCCGTGGCATTGTTCGCAGGAAAATGTGCCGTGGGCGGATGCGGCAAAAAGTCCCATGTCCACAAACCACCCGGGTTGTCCATCAGGTGTGATGGCGGCTTCCAGGGATCGGGGGCTCGGCAGGGCCGCAAACAGCATCAAACAGAAGAGAAGACTGCGCCCGAAACTTTTTTGTTCAGGCAACCATTTTTTTGATTTGACCATGAAAGCGTTCATATTCGATTTTCCTGAACTGACCCGGCCGTCGTAGCATGCGCACTTTGGCCGAGTCGGCATGAAATAATTTGCTTCTGAAGTAAATTTCCAGAAAAAGAGCGCTGGTTTTGTTCAAAAGGTTGAACAGCGCCGTGGCGGTTGCCAGGGTGTCCATTTTTCGGTCCCACCCTTTCTTGATTTGCCGGATGTTTTTTGTAACATGAAGGGCCGTTTGAACCAGATGATCAACCTCATCCGCACGTACTAAGATAAATCCGCTCGTTTCAAAGGATCTGATGCGTTGCCACAGGGCTTCCAGGAACACGCGGATTTTGCCGGTCTCGTAGATCTTGCTGCCGATGGTCCATTTGAGGGGGATCATTTCAAGCCCTGCCGCTACAATTCTCGAATTGCTCAATTCCCGTTTAAAGTCCCTGATGAATCCCTTTTTCTTAGAACCCGCGAGAATGGCCATCCCGTTTTCAGGGGTTTCAGATGGAACCGTTTGATGGGGCAGATCAAGCATCATGGCATTGGCTAAAAAAAGATTGGCCTCCCCAAAATGGGGGTGTTCAAAATGAGGTCCGAACAGATGAAGATGCCCGTGTCCCATTTTTTCCCGGATGACTGCTGCGTTTCCCAGAAGGGTCTTTTCCGCCAGTTCTCGATCCACCAGAAAAAGTGTTTTATCCGTAAAAGCTGTGTAGGTGGCCATGACGGAAGCAGGGTTGGTAACGGTCATGGGAGGTCCCCCATAGAGGGGGGCTGTAAATGTTGCGGATTCCCCGAAAGGGGGCAGACCGCTGGTGGTCACCTCCACCGCCTCCCTTACAGCATGAAAAATGAATGAGCACCCGTAGCAGGTGCATAATTTCTCTTTCATGCCATGGGATTCGGGAAGGGTTTTGGTCAGGTTTGTGATTTTAGCAGGAACAAAATTGAAATGATTCAGGTGTTCCTTGGAGGAATTGAGGGGAAGATAGGCGCCGGCGCAGGACCCAAGATAAAGTCCTCCGCGGGTGATAAATGTTTTGAGCTGCTTTGCCCCTTGTGGTCCCAGGGCTTCGGCAATGGCAAAGGTGTCGCCCCCGGAAACGGCCAGAACGTCCACTTTTTCCAGGCTGTCGCTTACCAAATCGAATTCCGTCAAAAAGCAGAGGTTGTAAAATCCCAACCGCTCAAAGATCTCAACGAACCAGAGCCACGAATGAGAAGCGCCTTTACCCGTGTAGATCCCGATTTTCGGAATTTTGAATTCTGTCTCCTGAACCCTGGGTTCCATCTTTTTTTGTTGCTGCGAAGCTCAGTTGGAACGAGCGTTTTTTTGAGTTATCCCTGATTTTTAAGCCAGAATATCCCCTATCACCTCATCCAATGTGTCAGGGGTGAATTCCATTTCCGTGCCGAGTCCGGCCAGATCCAGCAATTTTTTTTCCGTGAGGTCGGTCGCCATTTGAAGCCAGATGGGATGAAGCCCAAGAATATAGGCTACCGCCTGTCGTCTTTCCCAGTTTGCGTTAATGTCCTGACCCATGGCCGCCCAGGGGCTGAAGACGCTTTTGCCGGTGCTTTCCACAGGGCCCTTGAGATCCGGAAAGGTCTTTTCGATTTCCTCCGGGCTGGTGAGTCCGGATTTTGCGCTCAGTTCAGCCACGGCGGCCCCGTCAATGCCGTATTTTGCACAGGCTTTGAGAACCAATCCTGCGTCTTTTGCGGAAAGGCCTGCTTTTTTTAAAACGACCAGCGGAAATATATCGGTAAACAGAAACCCCGGCTCCGTCACGGTGGTTTCTTCCAGAAGGGCAGGGTCCTCATCGGTAAAGAGAAACGTGTTGGTGGCAACAGGTGTATTAAAACAGGCCATGTGCCGGTGGGTCAGGGGGCTGAGCCAATCGCTCAGGTCTTCTTCCCCCAGAGCCGCGGACACTGCCGCGATGCCCTGTTTTTGGGTGTTGTTGTTGGATCGAATGGCGGCAATCAATTCCGCGCAGTCTTCCACAAAAGCTTCAGGCTCCGATATCTCCAGAAGTCCCATGCCGCGGATGGCGATGAGCTTGAGGTTCTTTTCACCGCACAGCCTGCCAAAACCAAAACGATCGGCGCTTTGCCAGTAGTTGATGCCGATCTGTGCCAGGTCAGAGGCTTTTTCTCCGGCCTGTCCGATGCAGAGAACCTGGATCAGGTCGTCCCCCATTTCATCCCTGATATGATCCGTTGCGGCCCAGGTGTCTTTTCCCCACAGGTCGCCGGCATCGTTAATATCCAGTATGCCGTCATGGATCCAAAGGTAGACCGGCTTATCAGCGCTGCCCTTGATCACGATATAGTCGAAACCGGAATATTTCAGCTCCATGCCCGCATCGAGGTTCAAAGGGACGTGAGAAACTTTTCCGGTGGAAGGGCTCTTGGCGGTCATGATGCCTAAAGATGCGCCGGGAAC
This sequence comes from uncultured Desulfobacteraceae bacterium, assembly GCA_964412835.1. Taxonomy (GTDB): domain Bacteria; phylum Desulfobacterota; class DSM-4660; order Desulfatiglandales; family Desulfatiglandaceae; genus NaphS2. The sequence goes on from CAYPQJ010000110.1 coordinate 3,768, forward strand.
CAGTGTTCCGGTCAACAATCCGGTTCCCAGGACAATGGGGTTGCCGGCTGAATGCTGATCGTAGAGATGTTTCGTGATGCCGGCCCCGCCGATTTTATCCAGGACGAGATCCTCGTCCAGTTCATCTTCGATGATGTCGCGGGTGTTCAGGTCCACGATGGCGATTTTATCGGATGCCAGATATTCCATAATGTTATCTCCTTAATTCTTTGTCTAGGCCATGGAAATTGCACCTGTAGGACAGAATGTGATGCAGAGCGGGCCACCATCCACCTCATCGCAGAGGTCGCAGGATTCCCTGAGCAGCATCGGTTTTGCGGAGGCATCCGCTTCTTTTTCAGGATCCTGTTCTTCACCGATCCGGTTGATCTCAACACCCTCGGGGCGGGCAGCCACCAGGCTGTCCTCTTCTTTTAAAATGACACCCACATAATTCTTCTTCTCACGTCCCCGGTAAGGCACGATACATGATGAGAGAAGGGCGAAGGCGTCGTCCCGGTGATAACCGCAGGCCAATTCACAGGCCATGCAGGCGTTACATTTTAAAGCATCAATCTGTATTCCCATAAAAAGGTCCCTCCATAAGAAAAAATGGCGTCCTGTTTCCCATACATTCACATATGGTGTGCGAAAATACGTTTATCCCTTTATGATTCGATATATATTCATATATGGGGTGAAAAAAAATGTCAAATAATATTTTATAACCTTTATAATATATAGTACGTTTAAATTTTCCAATATAAATAAAATATTATAATTACAATACGATATATGATAATATAACATAGAATTATACATTAGATAATAATATCTATCTTTTATATAATATAAATTAAAAAGACATAGAAATGCTATAATATCGATCAATTCAAATGATATGATCTGTCCATTTTTTCTTTCAGATTGGGGCTGCTAATTTTTCTTTATAGTATAAATATTATAATATTTTACTTGACACGACTTTTTGTCTTCTGTATTGGTATGGGAAAAAGAAACCCGTTTTTTCAAAGCAACCATTATGTTTAAGACTGCCAACAAATCAGAAAAAGTTTCCGATAAAATCATTGCCCAGATTCGAGATGCCATCCTTTCCGGTCAGCTTAAGCCCGGGGACAAATTGGCTTCGGAAAAAGAATTGATGGGCCAATTCGAGGTGAGCAAGGCCACCATGCGGGAAGCCCTCAGGGTTCTTGAGGTGATCGGGCTGATCGAAATTCGCAAGGGTACCGCCGGCGGCGCTTTTGTGGCCGAGGTGGACATGAAGACCACCATCCACGGCATTATCAATTTCCTCCATTTCCAGACGGTCTCCGTTTCCGAAATCACCATGCTCCGCTACCTGATTGAGCCCACCGTGGCGCAAATAGCTGCCTCTAAGAGAACAAAGAAGGATATTCAAAAACTGGAACAGGTCATTGGAGAAAAAGTTTCTTCCGGCGATACGGAAATTTCCAAGGAGATCAGTTTTCACCGATATTTGGCCCGAATGACAGGGAACACCACTCTAACCCTGGTCATTGACATGATCGACAACCTTTTAAAATCCATGAAGGCGGATATGGGTCTGCCGTTGGATTTCTACGAACACGTGCATGACGCCCATGTGCTTATTTTGGAATGCATGATTCAAAAAGACGGCCTTGCAGCCAAAATTGCCATGAGGAATGATGTGGTTGCTGTAGGCAAATATCTGTGTGAATTTACACGAACCCCGCCCTTCAATCCGTCGAATCTGCAGCCCGATTGTTTACCCATGGACGTATTGTTTGACGGAAGTCCCGGCGCTCGTGTTGTTGTCAATGACCATCCTCTGTTGCAGGAGAGAGGGGCAGTTGCCAGGCGGGTTGGATCGGGAAAATTATTTTTGGTTATGGAAAATGGTGGCGCCTCGGAAGCCGAAAATCCGAGTGCAAAGTCACGTTAACTGATGGTTGGATGATTCAAAAACCCATCACAAAAAACTAAATCACTTAAGCAAGGAGGTATCATAATGGCCTTATTGGACGAACCGATCAAAGGCGTACCCATGGCTGAAAACTACATTGATGGCGAGTGGGTGGAATCAAAGGGTGAAATTATCGATGTGGTGAACCCTGTAACCTATGAGACCATCGGAAGGGTCGGCATTTCAACCAAGGAAGAGATCGACAGCGCGGTAAAAGCGGCGGACGATGCTTTTGACGACTGGCGACGGACGCCCGTTGTGACGCGGTGCCGTTATTTATTTCGGTTTCGTGAATTGCTGGAGGAAAATTTTGAGGAACTGAGTCGGGTCCAGACCCAGGAGCACGGAAAATGTATTGACGAGTCCAGAGGGGAAACCCGGCGCGGCATTGAAAATGTGGAAGTGGCCTGCGGCATGCCCACCCTGATGATGGGGGATTCTCTGGAAGACATCGCATCGGGCATTGACGAGTATCTCATTCGTCAGCCTCTGGGGCCTTTCGGCGTCATCGGTCCCTTTAACTTTCCTTTCATGATCCCATTGTGGTCGGCGCCCTATGCCGTGGCCACCGGTAACACCGTTATCGTGAAGCCATCCAGCGAAGTGCCCTTCAGTCAGACGAAAATTACCGAATTGGTGGAGGAAGCCGGTTTTCCGCCGGGAGTGTGGAACATGGTCCACGGGGGACGTACCGTGGTAGGGGGTATGCTGGAACATCCGGACATCCAGGGGATTACCTTTGTGGGTTCCACGCCCGTCATGCGGGATGTGATTTATCCCGGTTGCGGGAATACCGGCAAACGATGCATTGCCCAAGGGGGGGCCGCCAATATCCTGGTGATTATGCCCGATTGTAATGTGAACGCCACCATCCCCGGGTTGATGACTTCCTTTTTCGGAAACGCCGGTCAGCGGTGCCTCGCCGGACAGACCCTTGTGATTGTTGGAGATGATAACAACTTTTACAATGAATTCATGGAAAAGGTCACGGAAACCACCAGAAATATTCGAGTGGGATACGGCTTGGATGAATCGGTTCAGATGGGTCCCGTTCGCGATGTGAAAAAGAAGGAAAGTATTCTCAACAAAATTGAGGTGGGCTTGAAAGACGGCGCCACCCTGCGACTGGACGGACGGAAACCGCCGGAGATCATCGGCGGCCACCCGGATACCTGTTTCCTGGGACCCACCATCATGGAAAATGTATCACGCGAGATGAGTATTGTCCGCGAGGAAATTTTTGGCCCCACCATGGGGGTTATTCGCGTCAAGACCCTGGAAGATGCCATCGAGATTTGCAATGAGAGCCCCTACCATAATGGACATGCCATTTTTACATCCAGCGGCAAAGCGGCGCGCCAGTTCCAATATGACGTGATCAGCGGCAATGTAGGGATCAATATCGGCATTGTGGCGCCAATGGCGTTTTTCCCGTTCAGCGGCATGGCCGGTTCCTTTATGGGCGTATTGCATACCCAGGGAAAAGAGGCGGTCCGCTTCTTTACTGAAAGCAAGGTGTGTATCCACAGGTGGTTATAGATTTAGGAAAGGGAAAACATATGGATTTACGTACAGCATCCGAGACGTTGAGTTTTTTGAGGGAACTGGAGGAAAAAGCGGCAAAATTCTACGAGGAATTGGCTGAAAAGTTCCCGGGAAATAAGGATGATTTTCTGTTGTGCGCCAAGGAGAATAGAAAATATAACAAACAGGTTCAAATGGCCTATCAATCGGTCATTTCTGATGCTATTGAAGGGGGATACGCATTCAGTCTGGAGCCTGATGACTATTTTTTTGAAACGGACCTGCCCGAAGGCGCTACCCTGAAGGAAGCGGCACAAAAAGCGCTTGCCGTGGAAGAAAAAATCATGAACTGTTACAGCGATGGGGCAGATCAATCTGACTCTCTGCTGGCGGATGTTCCAAGGAATTTCCGAATGATTCTTAAGAAAAGAAAAAAGCGTCTGGAAAAGCTTGAAACCCTGGGTTAGCGATTTTGATATAGCGGTCCGGGAGTAGCGGTTCCAGCAGCGTCAGGGATTTTTGACGACTATCGTGTGCCTTTCGGCGGGGAAAATATTCCCCGCCGGAACGGAATGGGGTTAATGTTCCAACGGTTCAGCGGGGTTTTCCTAATCGTTGAACCATCAAACAAGGAGGCTGTCCATGTTGGCGAAGAGGGATGATATGATATTGGACGAACTGGCTTTGATTGTGGGAAAGGAAAACGCCACTGCGGAAAAGCATATCCGCTATGCCTATTCCTACGATCTTTCCTTTGTTAAACCGAAACTGCCGGACTATGTGGTGATGGCCACGACAGTGGAACAGGTTCAGGGGGTCATGAGGCTTGCAAACCGGGAAAAGATCCCGGTGGTACCGTTTACGGCGGGGTCCAATATCGGCGGGTTGTGTATTCCCGAAAGAGGGGGCATTCTGCTGGATTTAAAACGCATGAACCAAATTATCAGGATTGATCCGGAATCCCATTATGCCGTGATTGAGCCTGGGGTGTCTCATGCCCAGTTGGCCATGGAATTGTACAAGCATAAATTGAGATGGAGTTGGCCCGTTGGACCTCCGTCCGCTTCGGTCTCTTCCAATGCCCTTTGCCATGGTATCGGTGGACTCAGCGGTCGATATGGCCTCAACAGCGAGGAAATCACCAGCATGGAAGTGGTGTTGCCGACCGGTGAGCTGGTACGCGTCGGTTCCTGCGCCATTCAGGACGATTCTTGGCACAGCGTGTTGCCGTTGCCACAGCTGGACGGTTTGTTTAAAGGATGGCTGGGAACCAGCGGTGTTGTAACGAAAATGGGCGTTCGAGTGCATCCCATTCCGCCGCTTCTCAAGGTGTTTACCGTGTCTACCCACACCCTTGAGGATATGACCTCATACATGGTCAATTTGGGAAATTATGAGATCTGTGATGACCTGACGGCCGTATCCTGGTGGTTGAGTCAGGTTCCCATTCCATATCCCTACAGAGCCAAACCGGATGATGCGCCGGAGTGGTACTGTTTCGGCGCGACGTATTCGTGGACGGAAAAGGAACGCGAAGCCAGGGAAGAGATCTGGCAAAATGTCCTCGACGAGGAACAAAAAAAGGGTACATCCACCCAATATGCTGATTACCCGGAAGAGGCACTGAAAGCCAGGACGCAATTGCCGAGTCGAATCGTTGGTTCCACAAAGAATTATACCAAGATGGCGGGCGGCGGCATATCCTGGCCGGGGACCTTTACGCCGGCAAACAAGTGGGCGACTGTCTACAACAAGTGGAAAGAGATACTCATTGATCATAACCTTTCCCCGTCCGTTCGAGCCACCAATTATCGGGGCGTGCATTACGGCATGCTCAGGGCCATGATCCCCTTTAACAAAAAGAGTCCGGAAGAAACGGAAAATGCCAGGCATGCCATTGTTGAGTGCCTTAAAGTGGACCTGGATGCCGGGGGCATCCCTTACAAGCCTCCTGTGGATTTTGCAGCCGAGATCAACAAACGGGCCCATCCGGGGTATCTATCACTGTTGAAGCAGGTGAAAAATATGCTGGATCCAAATAACATCATGAACACCGGTAAATTTGGCATATGACAGTGCTGGGGAACGACTAAGGAGGTTGTTATGGAATGGAACATCGCCACTCTTGAAGAGTTGGAAGATATCATATGGAGATGTACGGCATGCGGGAATTGTAAGGCGGCCTATAATTACGGTCCTCCACCGGAGTACGGAGAAATTTGTCCCGCAGGAGCCGAGTTTGGATTTGAGGGGATGATGGCATCAAAAGGAAAAATTGCTTTTGCCCGGGGCATTCTGGATGGCGAATTGGAATGGACGGACAGCTTTCTGGACGCCATTTACAAATGCACCGTGTGCGGCGGTTGCCAGAACCAGTGCGAGCTGGACCATAAGCCGTTTATTCCGGAAATCATCGAGGCCATGAGACGGAAGGCCGTAGCGGATGGCGTGGGGCCCATGCCCACCCAGAAAAAGATCACCCAGTCGCTAAGGGATTACGACAATCCGTACCAGGGGCCCCGGAGGGTTCGCACCGACTGGACCAGACCCTTCAAAAAAGCTAAGAAACCCATTAAAAATATTAACAAACAACCGGCCGAAATCCTCTATTACGTGGGATGCACCGGCGCTTTCAACCTGCCCGCGAGAGGCGTTCCCACCGCCACGGCTTCCATCTTTCAAAAACTGGGACTTGACTTCGGAATCCTTGGGGAGAATGAAATCTGCTGCGGGTCGACGGCCATGCGAATCGGCGATGCTGAGGAATTCAAACGGGTGGCGGAGGCCAACCTGGAAATGTTTCACCGGCTGCATGAAGAAAAAGGCGTCAACACCATTGTCAGCTCCTGCGCGGGGTGTTACCGGGCCATTAAAAAGGATTACATCCTGGCAGCGGATTATGATAAAATGATGGACGGCATTCAGATTGTTCATACGGTGGATTTACTCAATGGTCTGTTTAAAGAAGGCAAACTCAAATTTACCGGGGAACTCCCATTGAAAGTGACCTACCATGATCCCTGTCACACAGGGCGACACTTGAACAAATTCGAAGTGGACGAGGATGGGTCAAAACTATGGAAAGGGGCCTATGTGGGATTTAATGAGGAAGATTGCCTCTACGACGTGCCCCGGGATCTGCTCAAGGCCATTCCCGGTATAGAACTTACGGAGATGGAGCGGATTCGGGACAACTCCTACTGCTGCGGCGGGGGTGGGGGCGTCATGACCGGATACGGCGACTGGGCCGCCAAGAATGCCTCTAAACGGATCGAAGAAGGCATGGGAACGGGTGCGGAAAAAATGGTTTCCATCTGCCCGTTCTGCCATTACAACCTGAATGAAGGCGCAAGACGGATCAACAGCGAGATGGAGCTGGTGGATCTGGTGGAGCTGATGGATCAGGTGATCGCGGAGCCGGAGTAGAAATTCGGCATTAAAGGAGGTGATAGAAAAGATCTGGGTCGGAATTAATTTGCCAATAAATCAGAGTCTTGGGTGAAGAGAAGGAGGAGAAAGATGAAAAAACGGTTCCGAATGATATTTTTATGTGTATTGGCGGTCGTGTTATTTGCTTTTCCACTGAATGCCATGGCTGAAAAACCGATTAATATCGGTGTACTCGTTCCCCTCTCAGGTATTGTGGCCCAGGGTGGTGCAGAAATGAAAATGGGCATCCAGATGGCCGCCGAGGAAAAAAAGACCATCCTGGGACGTCCCATTAATCTCATCGTTGAAGATACCCGCGTGAAACCTCCTGTTGCTGTCAGCAAGGCGGAAAAACTGGTGTATAAGGATGGTTGCAAGGCCCTCATCGGCGTTTTTTCAAGCGGCGTGGGTCTGGCGTTGGCCAAGAACATCGACAAGCTCAATGTACCGTTTTTGACCACCCATGTGATGACCACCAAATTTTATGGGCTCAATCCCCTGGTATTCCGCTCAGGACAACTGGCCAACGACCAGACCGCTGTTGGGAATGTCAAAGGTATTTTGGCAACACCGGACCTGAAAAAAAGGACCTATTATGTGCTGGTCCACGATTATGCCTGGGGTCATGATGCCGCTCAGCGGTTTATCAAACTGGCCAAGGAAAACGGCATCAAGATCTACAATGAGAAATTTGACCGAGCCCCCATCAAAACCAAGGACTGGTCTTCTTACATCAGCAAGATCAAGGCATCCGGCGCAGACGGTATTTACATCGCCTTGATTACCAACGTGATTCCCGTTTTTGCCAAACAGGCCTATGATTTCGGTATTCAAAAATATGCCCGGATCGTATCCGGTGCGGCGCCCGGCCCCGTGGAACTGGAAGCCGGAGGCGATGCGTGTATCGGCATCTTCGGTACCTCCGACTGGTGCTGGGATGTGAACAATGCCAAATCCGATGCCTGGGAAGGCAAGTTCTGGGAACGATTCAAGACCATTCCCTCAGACGCCGCATGTCACAGCTATGTGGGCGCCATGAACCTGTTCAACGGTATTGAAAAAGCGGGCTCCACGGACCCGCAGAAGATCGCGGCGGCGCTTCGCGGTATCAGTTTTGATGGTCCCTACGGCGTGGTTCGCATTTCAGCCAAAGATAACTGTATGCGCAATGACGCGGTGCTCACGGAAACCGTCCGTGCACCGGGCAACCCTTATGGTGCAAAAATCTTCATGAAGGTGATCCATACCTTTAGTGCGAAAGAACTGGGGCCTCCGGAATAAAGAAGGTTCCTCTTTCACGGGTTAAATGGTTCAGAGGTTCAGAGGTTCCGGGGTTCAAGTTTATGTTCTTGTCCCTGAACGCTGAGCCCTGAACCAACGTCAGATTTTTGAGGGGTTATCATGAGCGTTATTGCCACTGCCGTGGACATTACGTTGAACAGCCTTGTCCTGTCCGGTGTATTTCTCATCGTGGCCATCGGGTTGAACATCGTCTACGGGTTAAGCCGGGTCATGAATCTGGCCCACGGATCCCTATATGCTCTGGGTGCCTATGCCGGTTATACCCTGGTTTCCGTGGGGCTCAACTTTTTCGTTGCGCTCATCATTGCTCCTGTCATTATCGCCATTCTGGGTCTTATCATCGAACGGACCGTTATTGCGCCCATGCGGAAACGGTCCATCGTTTATACCCTGATTCTCACATACGGGCTCATGTTTTTCCTGGATGGGCTCATCAAGTATTTCTGGGGGAATGAACCGCATTTCATCGAACTTCCCGCCTTCATGAAGCAAACCCTTCCCATTCTAGGAACCCACTACCCCGTGTTTCGTCTCATGACCCTTCTCATTACGGCGGCGACCATGGCCGGGTTGATGCTTTTCCTGGGTAAAACGAAAATAGGGCTGATTTTGAGGGCTGCCAGTCATATTCCGGAAATGGTGTCCTGCATGGGGATCAATATGACCTACGTACATGTGGGGGCGTTTGCGCTTGGGTGTGCTCTGGCTGGAATTGCGGGCGTGATTGCGGGTCCCTTGTACACCATTGATCCCATCATGGGGCATGAGATGCTGCTCAGCTCTTTTGTGGTGATTGTGATCGGGGGACTAGGCAGTCTAAGGGGGGCGGTGGTGGCGGCGCTTCTCATCGGCGTGGTGCAGACGCTGGCGGAATTTTTTGTGACGGATCTGGCCATGGTGATTGTCTATATGATGATGGCGGTTATTCTCGCCTTTATGCCCCGAGGTCTTCTTGGAGAAGGAAGGTTCGAATAATGGTGGAAGAAATGAATGGCGCCCATATGAACAAAACAGGTGGATTTGTTATCAGGTTGGTGGCGCTTCTGGTGGTTGTGGGGTGTCTGGCCCTGTTTCCATTCGTGATTACCAATCGATTTTATATCAGTCTGGTCAACGAAATGATGATCTACGGACTTCTGGCCATGAGTCTGGATGTTCTGCTGGGGTACACCGGGCTTCTTTCGTTTATGCACAATGCTTACTTAGGAATCGGGGCCTATATTGTGGGGTTGTTCCTGATCCATGTGGCGCCCTCCTCCATCTGGCTGGCCCTGCTGGTGGGTGTCGTGGGTACCACGGTGATCGCCGTTCCAGTGGGCTGGGTTCAGGTGAGAACCGGCGGACTGGCTTTTGCACTTTTGACCCTTGCGTTCGGTATGATGTTTTTTACGGTAGTCTGGAAATGGTACGATCTTACGGGG
>CAYPQJ010000111.1:0-1685 GCA_964412835.1 uncultured Desulfobacteraceae bacterium
AAATGCCAATATCCTTAAACCCGTAAACCTGCCCCACAAGCTCCTGGTAAATGGGTACTTCACGGGCTTTAATCTCATACACAGACACTTCCGGTGGCGGCGCCTGTTCGGTCTCTTCATTGGGCATACATGAAAACAGGCTGAGGGAAACAAGGCACAGAAAAATCATTTCTAATTTTTTCATTTTATTTTTTCCATTGGGATAATGAAATGAGGTAACATCTTCATGAACAAGAAAACCGTATCTATTCGGTTTTTTGTTTCCCTATTACCGGAATTTCTGTTATTTTACCAGAAAAAACTCGATCAATTCAAAGAAATAGAAGCGATTCATCCACTTCGGGAAACCAGGCGCTTTTGAGAAACCTCAATGGAAAAATATTACAAAGAACGGTTTGAAGCAAGGTCCCGGCTGGACGAAAAAATTGTGCCCCTGGTCAAAATCAACCAGATCCTGCAAGAAATGCGGGATGAGCTGAGAACCCAGATTCCGTCGGCCATGGAGACCCGCATTCTATTGCTGGACCCGGATGCAAAAAAATATACCCGACCCTTGCAGTGTATTCTCTATGACCGGCCCGTAAACTGCCTGTCGTGCAAAAGAAGCCGCCCGGCGATAAAGAAGGCGATGGAAAAGCGGCGGATGGTTGTGGTACCCGAGAGTGATCCCATCGAAAGGCAGAACGGTGCCATGGTTCATGTGGGACCCGAAGCCGCGGTTCCGGCATTTTGGGGAGATGACGTGCTGCTGGTGGTGAGCGTGGTGGGAAAACCGGGAACCCGGTTCACCCCCAAGGATTTTTTCCTGATTGAGGACTTCGCAAAAACAGCCCGAAACGTGGTGCTGCGGGCCAAAAAACACTGGGAAATGACGGAAGAAAAGGTCAGGATCAGCAAAATGCTCAGTGACATTTCCCCTTTCGTTCCCCAGTCCGTACTAAAGCTGGCGGAAAAAGATCCGGCGCTCCTGGGCCAGGAAAAAGAGAAAAAAGATGTCAGCATCCTCTTCCTCGACATTGAAGGCTACACCGAGCTCAGCGCCAAATTACCTGAGCAGGAAGTCAACCGGATTGTAGAAAGCCTGTTTTCCAGCTTTGTGGATCCAATCCACCGTTCTCAGGGCGATATCAATGAAACCGCAGGGGATGGTCTCATGATCATCTTTAAAGAGGATGATATCAAAACCAATGCCATTAATTCCATCAAGGCCGCCTTTGATATCCACCGGCAAAGCATGGCGCAAAACCGGAAATTGCCGCCCCATATCGATCCGTTGAGGGTAAACATGGGGATTCATTGCGGCACGGCACTGCTGGGCATGACGAGATTCAAGGGATCCATCGACACCCGGATGACCTATACGGCCAGCGGAAATGTGACCAACCTGGCCGCCCGACTGGCCGCCGCTGCCAGAGAAGGAGACATTCTCATCGCGGAGGAAACCCGAGAACTCATAGACGGCCTCTGGCCCGTATTTGACAGGGGAACCACGGTTTTGAAGGGGATCGAAAAGCCCGTGCATATCTATTCCCTGCTGAGGGATGCTTAGATGTCGATGTTCCACAGACCCGAAAACCAGTAAACCGCATGACCGCGAATCAGGGAGAACATTCTAATGATTATCAAATGCCACGGTGCCAGGGGTTCCATTCCGGTGTCAGGCCCTGAATACGTCAAATACGGGG
>CAYPQJ010000111.1:1785-13296 GCA_964412835.1 uncultured Desulfobacteraceae bacterium
CACGGTGCCAGGGGTTCCATTCCGGTGTCAGGCCCTGAATACGTCAAATACGGGGGAGACACCACCTGCCTGGAAATCCGCACCAAGAATGATGAAATCATTATTGTGGACGCCGGAAGCGGGATCCGGCGTCTGGGAAACCAGCTTATTGAGGAAGGAAAATATCACTACCACCTCATCTTCACCCACTCCCACCTGGATCACATTCTGGGGTTCCCTTTTTTCAAACCCATCTACCATCCGGAAGCGGTCATCCACATGACGGGCTGCCCCACCACCCAGGGAAATATTCAAAAACTGCTCAGCAAAGCCATGAGTGCCCCACTGTTTCCCATACAGTTTGACGCACTTCAAGCCACCATAGAATACGATGTGGAGTGCCGGCTGGGCTATCAAATCGACTCCATCGAGATCCTTCCCATCAACCTCAATCATCCCAATGGCGGCATGGGCTACAAATTCGTGGAGGATGGCAAGTCTTTCGTATTCCTGACGGACAACGAGTTGGGGAGCAAACACCGGAATGGACGACCCGTTGAAGAATATGCCGAGTTTTCAAAAGATGCGGACCTGCTCATTCACGATTCCGAATATACCCGGGATGAATATCACATGACGAAAGGCTGGGGACACTCCACCTACCCGGAGGCCCTGGCGCTGGCCCGGAAAGCCCATGTTAAAACCTTTGGACTTTTCCATCATAACCAGAACCGAAGCGACACAGACCAGAATAGGATTGTTGAGGAATGCCAATCCATCAACGAAGATAACCACATCCAGATGGATTGCTTTGCTCTGACCCAGACCACGACCCTGACCCTGTAATGGAAACCTTTAACGTGAAAGGAACATGACGATGTCCATGACGCTCTATTGGATTCAAGGCGGAGGCTGCGGCGGTGATACGTGGTCTTTTTTGAGTGCGGAATCCCCTGATGTAACGGAGCTCTTTGACATCCTTTCCATCGAAGTGCTTTGGCACCCTTCCCTCTCCGCCCTTGATCTGAAATCCAAGGAACAACTGGACCGGCGTATTCTCGAGGATGAAGTACCGCTTGACATTCTATGTGTTGAAGGATCGGTTATTCAAGGCCCGTCGGGAACCGGTCTTGCCGACACCATTCTGGGCAAACCGAAAAAAGATCTCATCAGTGCCCTGACAGCAAAGGCACGCCACGTTATCGCCGTTGGCACGTGCGCGAGTTTTGGAGGGTTTGGGACGGACAGCGAAACAGAGGCAACCGGTCTGCAATTTCACAAACATGATCTGGGGGGCTTCCTTGGAAAAAGATACAAGAGCAAAAGCGGCGGTCCGGTGATCAATCTTCCCGGATGTCCATGCCACAGTGATGTGTTGGCCGGTACGCTTTCCGCCCTGGCCAATGATTTACCGTTGGAGCTGAACGAAACCAATTCACCGCTGGATTGGTACCGCATCATGGTTCATCAGGGATGTACCCGGAACGAATACCATGAATATCGTGTTGAGGAAAAGCAGTTTGGCGAAAAAGGTTGCCTCTTCTTTTACATGGGGTGCCAGGGGCCCCTTGTCAAAGGGCCCTGCAACAAAATTCTGTGGAACAGGCGTTCATCCAAAACGAGAGTGGGGGTCCCCTGTTTCGGTTGTACCCATCCCGATTTCCCGCAACGATATCCCTTTTTCAAGACCCGAAACATCGAAGGTATACCCATTGAACTGCCGGCCGGGGTAAGCCGGGCACACTACATGGCCTACAAAAGCATGGCCGCGGCAGCTGCGCCCAAAAGACTGATTAAACGCAAATCCGGGATATGATCATGCATTCAAAAAAAATTCATGTTATGCCACTCAACCGGGTGGAAGGCGATCTTGAAATCCATTTTGAAATTGAGAATGGAATGGTTTCCGAAGTCAGAAGCGCCGGCACCATGTACCGGGGGTTTGAGAACCTTTTGAAAGGAAGAGCCCCCCTGGATGGGCTGGTGATTACCCCCAGGATATGCGGCATCTGCAGCACGTCCCACTTAAAGGCCGCCGTCAAAGCTCTGGATATGATCGCAGGGGTCAATGTCCCGGATGACGCCGTACGGGTGAGAAACCTCACCCTCATGGCCGAACAGCTTCAAAACGATTTGCGACATACATTTTTACTCTTTACACCCGACTTTACCAGTCCAGCCTACCGGGAGCATTCTCTTTTTGAAGAAGCGGTCAAACGTTACCGTCCCCTTCAGGGTGAAACGGTTGTTACCACGATTCGGGAAACCAAGAAAATACTTGAAATCATTGCCATACTCGGAGGACAATGGCCTCATTCCTCTTTCATGGTGCCGGGGGGGGTGGTGTCGGTTCCGGGACAGAATGACATCAGTCAGTGTCGCAGTTTGCTGGCCAATTTTCGTCACTGGTATGAGCGCCGGGTTCTGGGATGTACTCTGGCGCGCTGGTCGGAGGTCAAAACCCCTGAGGACCTTGACCTGTGGCTCCATGAAAAACGGGCGCATCAGGAAAGCGACCTGGGGTTTTTTATCCGCTTTTCAAGGGAGGCCCAACTTCACCAACTGGGGAACGGACATCAGAATTTCATCAGCTTCGGGGCCTATGAGATGCCTCTGGAAACAAGCGTAAAACCCCCTTCCGACGAGTTGTATCTTTTTCCGGCGGGCTTTTTCGAAAACGGTCTCATGAGCCCTTTTGATCAGGAAAAGATCACGGAAGACGTCACTTTTTCCCATTTCAAATCCCATGGGGATCCTCGGCATCCCTTTGAAGAAACCACCGTCATAGAGACCCCCCATATCAACAATGACGCCTACTCCTGGGGAAAAGCCCCGAGATATGATGGACATCCCGCCGAGACCGGCCCGCTGGCGGAGCTTGTGATGGCCTCGGATCCGCTTATCAAAGCGCTTTTGAAAAAAGACGGCCCCAACGTGCTCCTGCGTCAGTTGGCCCGTCTGATCAGACCCACTTTTCTATTGCCCGCCATGGACTGTTTTCTCAAGGAAACCGGTGTGGGAAATGAAATCTTCTACCGGAAAAACAAGCAACAGGAAAGCGGTCGTGGCTTCGGTCTGGTCCAGGCCCACCGAGGCGCTCTCGGTCACTGGGTAACGCTTCAAGATGGAAAAATTGCACAATACCAGGTCATTACGCCAACAACCTGGAATGCGTCACCCCGGGACGGAAAAGGCATCAGAGGCCCCTGGGAGGAAGCGCTCGTGGGAACCTTGATAAAAAACCCGGAGCATCCGGTTGAGATCGAACATACGATCCGTTCTTTCGACCCCTGTATGGTATGTTGTGTCCATGCCGTAGTGGGACATGGCAAAGGGCCGACCGCAAAAATTTTCTGCTAATGGAAAAAGAATAAAATATGCAAACCCGTCACCTGCCAAAGCCATCCGGAAATGATTCCCCTGCCCTGATTCAGGCACTTTTGAAAGAAAATGCCATCCTTCGAAAAGAGATTCGTGTGGCCAGAGAGGCGGCCGAGATCACGGCAAGCCTGGTGGTTAAGCAGTTCGAGGAAACGGAGCGGGTTCTGCAGAAGCTACAGGATGCCAACGCACAGCGAAAAGCGGTCCTTGACTCAGCCACCCGGATCGCCATCATTGCCGCCGACCTGAACGGAACCATTTCGGTTTTCAATACCGGTGCTGAAAACCTCCTGCAATACCGGGCCGAGGAAGTCATCGGAAAAGTCACGCCTGAAATATTTTTCCTGAAATCCGAACTGACGCGCCATCTTGAATCCATCAAGGTGGATTCAGGTCGTGACGCAAAAGGATATGAAGTCTTTTTAGAATACGCCAGGCAGGGAAGAAAGGAACAACAGGAATGGACATACCTTAGAAGAGATGGGACCCACTTTCCCGCTGTCCTTTCCATCAGCGCACTCCGGGACCCTGAAGGGGTCCTCTACGGTTTTCTGTGTATCGCCATGGATGTGACCGAAAAGAAACGATCCGAAAAGGCGCTGGCGGAAAGCGAAGCGAACTACAGATTTCTCATCGATAATATTCCCAATATCGTCTTTCGCGGATATGCCGATGGGTCGCTGGATCTTTACGATGATAAAATTGAGGCCATGACCGGCTACAGGAAAGAACTTTTTAATTCACGGCGGATTAATTGGTTTGATCTCATCGTGGAAAAGGATCGCCCCCAGGCTCGAAAGAAATTCATTGAGGCCCTGAAATCAAACAAATCCTATATTCGGGAATATCGTATTCGAAAAAAAGACGGAGAAATCATATGGATTGAAGCATGCAGCAAAATTGTGTGTGACGAGGATGGAGACATCGACTTTGTCACCGGATCTTTCCTGGATGTCACGGAGCGAAAACGGGCCGAATATGCCCTTCATGAGTCGGAACAGAAATACCGTTCTCTCTTCATCAGCGGCCCGAACCCCATCTTCGTCCTTGATCGCGAAACCATGACGATCCTGGACGCCAGCCCCAGTGCTGAAGAGACCTATGGCTATTACAAAGATGAACTGATCGGGCGGAACTTTGAAGAACTGGGCACCTTTGAATATGAAGACGAGTCTCTCTCACTCATGGAAAGCAGGGACTGGTCCGACAAGGGTGTCTTCAGCCAGCGGATCAAGCACTTCCGGCAGGGCGGAGAGCCCTTTTATGTGGAAGTCAAGGCCTGCCCCACAACTTATCAGGGACGGCCCGCCATTATTCTGGCCGCTTCGGATATCACTGAGATTATCGAAAAGGATTCACTGCTCTTTCAAGCGAGTAAAATGACGACTCTCGGAGAGATGTCGGCCGGGATTGCTCACGAACTCAACCAGCCGCTCAATGCCATAAAGATCGGCAGTGACTTCTTGAAAAAACAGATCGAGCAAAATCAACCGATACCCTCCAATGAATTGCAACAGGTCGTCAGCGCCGTATCCATACAAGTGAACAGGGCTTCGGAAATCATACAGAGTCTCAGGGAATTCGGAAGGAAACCTGATTTCAGAAAAGAGAAGGTCGACGTCAACGCAACCATCAGGGATGTCATGAAAATCATCGGCCAACAGCTGAGCCTTCAGAACATCGAGGTGGTCTATGACCTGGACGAAACCGCCCCACCCATTCTGGCGAATAAGAACCGCCTGGAACAGGTCATCTTTAATCTGGTGACCAATGCCCGAGATGCCATCGAGAATCGGGACCATTTTCCAAAAGACTCCGGGGAAAATATCATCGGCATATCGACCTGGTCTGAACAACGGACACATTTGAACATAACCATATCGGATACGGGCACCGGAATACCGGAAAAGAACGTACCCAAGATATTCGAACCGTTTTATACCACCAAGGAAGTGGGGAAAGGCATGGGCCTAGGGCTCTCCATAACCTACGGCATCATCAGAGATTTTGAGGGGACCATTAATGTGGAGACCCAGCCGGGCGGGGGAACCCGGTTTCACCTCCGCTTTCCATCCGGCATGAAAACCGGTTGATTAAAGCCGGTTTCAACGTTTTCAAAACCTCTTGAATTCACTTTTTCTGGGGAGAAATACCAAAAATGAAAAAGATTCTGATCATCGACGACGAAACAACGACCCTTCAAATGATGAAACTTTTTTTGGGGGCCTGCGGTTACGACGTATTAACCGCTGAAAATGCCGAATCGGGGCTTGAAGTTTTTGAAAAGGAACTCCCCCCCATTGTTTTGACCGACATCAAGATGCCGGGCAGAGATGTTTTTTCCATACTGAAAATAATCAAAGACATACGCCCCGAAACAGAAGTTATGGTCGTCACCGGACATGGGGACAAAGAACTGAAAAAAAAGGCCTTCGACCTTGAAGTGGCTGAATTCTTCAATAAGCCCCTGGATACGGAAGCCCTTGACGCAGCCCTTAAGAAGATCGAAAAAAAGATCGGTATTTGACCGGATCAAGACGTCCATCGTTAAGCTCACCAGCCCCTCTGACTCACTCCGCTGGAACCGCCAAAGTATCAGGGGTCTGGTGGAGCGTTTGGTTCGCCGGTTCCGACTTCTTTTGTGGCAACGATCTTTTCCATACCAATGAACAGAATACCTTCTTCCAACCCGAAAATTGCGGTCTTCCTCTTTGATATGTGGCTCATATATCAACCCTCACGCACCTAATGTATCTTAGGATATTAACCGGTTTCCGCCCATTCAAAAAATCGCGAAAACCGTGACATTCTCAACCCTCGGTGCACCGACTGAATTGATGATATCACACATTTTTCCTGTTTTGAATATATAGCAGTAAACACAGATTCGCCAAGATCCAATGTACGCTGGAAATTCCGTTTGTTAACCACTCGTGAATCAGCGTCGGGCGAAAGTAAGGTAGAAAATGCAAAGACCCAGCAAGGTGAGGGAAGCGGCGGTCACGAAAACGATTGGACCGGCGGCGAAGACCCATTTCAAGGGGTCGTCGTTCCTGAATCTGTAATCGAAAAAAATAGTATCACCTAAAAACTGCAATTAGCTTTTAGCTATTAGCCGTTAGCTTAAAGGTCTCAAGTATTTGCATGGCCTCTGCCCATATTCGAGGCATCACTTTTTGATGCTGACCTATTTCACCGTAAATGGTTGAAATTGTATTCCTAATAGCTAACGGCTAACAGCTGGTTGCATCTTTTAAGTATCAGTGATTCTGACTTTCACCCGCCATAACCGCCATCAGCTTTTTTATGAACATCTTGCCCTGTACCTTGGATCGTTCCCGCAGAGCAACCGGATATTCATCGCCTAGGGCCCACAGGATCTCTTCTAAGGAATAGTGGGTTTTCACGCCGATGTTTTTCGCACCCCCGCCCAGTTGCATAAAACACCCAGGGCAGTAGCAGTAAAGGTCCGAGGTCCCGGATTGTGCCACTTGCTCAATCTTCTTTGCTGCCACCTTGGCCGGCTGGGTCACGTCAAAATCGTTACGGACAATGCTCGGCATGCCGCAACACAGGTTTTGGTCCCGGTTGTTTGCAAGCTCGACCACCTCCATGCCCACGGCCCTGTGCAGGCCCCGCACCGCTTCATGAAACCGTTCGCCTAACTCGCTGGAATAGCAGGAATCCGTTAACACTACCGTCTTTTCAATGGGCCGCTGAATCGTAAGCCGGCCTTTTCTCACCTTGTCCCAAAGCCATTCCCATACAGAGATCACTTCAAAATCCGGTTTTGCCCCCAAGTACTCCCGCCAGAGGTTTTTGAACGTGTGTGAACACGACCCACAGTAGCATATCAGCCGATCGATCTGAAGGTTTTCAAACAGTGAAGAGGTGTGTTCAACTGTCTTGGCAAACGCCTCAAAATCGCCCATGCGAAAGGGCAGCTCCCCGCAGCACGCATCCCGTGGGGCATACTTGGGAAGCGATGCCAGCGCGGAAGAATGCTCGATTCCGTAAGGGATCTCCCTTCCGATGCACCCGACAAAAAGAACTTCCTTGCTTTTGGGTGGCGGCACGGCCCACTTGTCCAGCACCGCTGACTCGGATTCGGGCAGAGTCTGGTATACCTCCTCAAAAACCGAAGTCTCCCCATGTCCGGTAAACAGGAACCGCAGGTATTCGGGCACGCCCTTGCCCGATGCTCGGATATTGTCTGCAATCCGCTCCATGATCAGTGCAAGCGGGTTCAGGCCGTGGGGGCAGTATTGATTGCAGTCATAGCAAAACGTGCACTCCTTTAGCACACGCTCAGTTTGCTCCCCGTTTCTCAGTCGCGCATGCTCGTCTCGGGCTTCTTCCTTGTCCATCTGCATGACCGGGCATTCCTGAAGACAGAGCCCACAGTTTTTGCAGAACTTTTCACTTTTCCCATCCGGGTCAAACGCATTGATGTAAGAACGCGCTTTCATTATCTTTCTCCTTTGCCCTTTTATGAGCCACAGTAATGTTACCCTTATTATTTTTCAACATTTTTTGGATCGTTGCGCTTGATCTTCTGATGATAAAACCCAAAAGTCAAGAACACTCGGGTCAGTAGGATAGCACCGATATCTGTTCGATCAATAACGCCAACAAATAGCAGACGTCTCTCCGTCAGGAGTTGACTGTCCATAAAGTAGGCGACTACAACATCTTCCTCTTCTAAAATCTTTGGAGGGAACAATTGTATAATCCCCTAATACGGTTGCGATTCATCAAATTGCTGCAATGTTTTTTCACTGGGTTTAGGGGATAACAGGCTGACAATGACGATGGCTGCGAAAGCCAATATGAAACCGGGCAATAGCTCGTAGAAGTACTCGCCTTGGATCTTGATATAATTCTTCACGACGAAGATTGTGACAGCACCCACAATCATGCCCGCAAGCGCACCATGTTTAGTGGTGCCTCTCCAGCATAAGGAAAGAATTACCAGGGGGCCGAAAGCAGCACCGAATCCACCCCATGCGTAGCCGACCATGGCCAGAATCGTCCCGCCGCTGGAAGCCGTGATGATGTAGGCCACCAATGCAAATCCCACCACACCGAATCTACTGATCCATGCCTTTTGTTTGTCATGGAATTTGCTGAAAAAGGGAAGATCTTCCGTGAGAGATGAGGTTAAAACCAAAAGTTGTGAGTCGGCGGTCGACATGACCGCCGCCAATACCGCTGCCAGAATGAAACCCGAAAACACCGGATGGAACAAAGCGGTGGTCAGGGCCAGGAAGATTCTTTCCTTGTTGCCGTCCGGACCCGTAACACCCTCCAGGGGCGCTATTTCATTGTATCCGATTCCGATCAGTCCGATGGCCGTTGACAATACAAGGCAGAGAATCATCCAGGTAATGCCGACACGCCTGGCTTCAGGAACATTTTTGACATCTCTGATACCGATGAATCTGGCCAGTATATGGGGTTGGCCAAAATAGCCAAAGCCCCAGGCCATAAGTGAGGCCCCGGTGAGCCATGTTGTTCTGAAAACAAATGCCTTCGGGTTGGTTGCCGCAATGTCGGCACCTGAGCCTGATATGGCGATGTATCCCAGAAGCGCACAGAAGACCAATGCGCATAACATGAGAAGCCCCTGAATCAAATCCGTCCAGCAAACGGCCTTGTAACCACCCAGAAATGTATAAGAGACCACCACCAAGGCTGTTACCAACAATGCAGTTTGTTCACTGGCCCCAAAGCTGTGCGCAAAGAGCAATGTTCCACCTTTGAGACCGGAAGCGACATACAGGGTGAAAAAGAAAAGAATCACCAGTGTTGATACAATCCTGAGTATTCCAGAAGCGTCATCGAATCGATTGGATAAAAAAGTGGGCAGTGTCACGGCATTCAGCCTTTCACTATACACCCTGAGTCTCGGCGCGACCACATACCAGTTGATATAGGCGCCCAAGGTCAGTCCCAGAGAAATCCAGAAACCTTCAACCAGACCGGCGGCGAAAACCGCTCCCGGCAAACCCAAAAGCAACCAACTGCTCATATCGGATGCGCCTGCGCTGATGGCCGATGTTATGGGGCCCAGAGAGCGGCTGCCAATAATAAAGTCCTGATTATTATGGGTTTTCCTCATTGAGTAGTAGCCAATACCCAACAGGAGCAACATGTAAAGGCCAAACTGTATCGAAATACCCAAAATATCTCCTCCTGATCTTGGTTTTTTACCACAAAAAAAAGAAAACCTTAGCGCTTTTGCGTCGTGTGAGGCATTTTGGTTGCAGCTATACCGCTTTAGGGGGTCCGTATTTAGTCTGTACGATGGCTTTCATTAGTACCTTATCACCTGGTTTTCTGTCATAAAAAACAAGAAAATTATGCTGCCATTTCAAGAAGTTGTTCGGTTGACGCAGCCAAAAAGGCATTCAATATGTTCGCTAACTTTATCCCTTTGAGTGTCATCTGATATCTGTTTTGTTTTGGAAGTTTCCGGATAATTCCATGAGCTCGAAGCAATCGAAGGTGTCGGCTGATTTTCGCAGATAGTTGCTTTTGTGTACGCCCCGATCCGAAATTTGTATCAGAGAGGCTTTCACGCAGCATCTTATTTGTTAACCCTGCGATTCTGAATTTGGGGTCAGCTAGCGATTGGAGTAATTCACGATCCTTACCGGTAGGGTCCAGCGCACGGAATATTCGGCCGTATTTTTTCTGTCGGCATGTTATCTCATTGATAAGTTTATTCGCGGGTGTTTCATCGTGCAACATTGAAAGATCATCCATGAAACGGTCGTTGACCTGCTGAGATATTTTTGCCCGCAAGGGAATGTCCATAACTCCTTTCCTTATCGGACGACGTGACTTCGGTTCATTGAGAGACTGACCTTTTTTATGCCGAAACACTTGAAATTTTCTGGGATCATTTATTGTCGTTTCTACACGCAATACATTTTGCTCGTTGTAAACTTTGGCGCTGTTCTTATCAACCCAATGACGAACCCGAACGCCATCGTTAAAATCAGTCACACGTGTCAAGACTTCATCCTTTGATCGAACATAAGGCTTCCCAGCTAAGGTGATGGGCCGATCCAGATAGCGTAACACATGGGTGCTTGTTCCGGTCATAAGAGCGTGTCGGAGCAGGGAATCCATAATTGGATTCAAATCCTTGGGTGAGGGAAAAATTAAATCGGCGGCCCATTCACTTTGCCACATCGTCCAATAATAAGAAAGGTGTGGTCCCAGGACGTCTTGTATCATGGGAAAAACAATGGGAACAAATCCGTCGAGCATTTTTGCGAAACGGACGTCCAGTTGCTTGCTGAGCAGAGTTTGTGCTGCTTGGTAGTCAGATATATGAAGAAATTTATTGCCCTTAGCCAAAAAGTCGATATCCTTTCGTTCAAGATCACGCCGGAGCCATTCACGGCCGTTCAGGCATATTTGGATATGATATGGAAACCAAGTTTGCAAACGAATGTTCATAAATCCGTACTCATTATGATCAAAGTAAAAATATAGGTGCTTACAACGTGTTTGATAATTTCGAAGCTGAGGATATCCGAACCTTTCACTATAACGGGCACGATACGAGGAAGCCGACTCCAGACAGGACCAAATACCGATAAGTCCATTTTCAATTTTTTCATCTATTTGTCGTTTGTGAGCCAGCGCTTCTTTTCGAATACGCCATGTGGAAATAGGGATAATGCCTTGTCCGCAATTGTCTTTGCCATATTGATTCGCAGCTTCAACCAGGCGCTTGCTTTGTTCCATCATCCATTTCTTATAATCTTTATTGAGGATATTGTTGTATCCACAAAACTTCATTGCGCCCTTAGCCGACATCAGTGGAAGAATGAATCCTTTAAAAACGATACGATCAAAACCGATAATAGTACCCTTGATGCACTCGTAAAAAGTCCGATTTTGGCCATTTTCAGTGATGTAACCTGTTGATATTATTAATGGCGATTTCGTCAATTTTAACTTTTTACGAGACCATCAATTTTGCTAAAATAGCCTTTTTAGGCAAATAGAATCGGTGGGCAAGGGGCAGGCATGCCCAGCGTCCTTTAATACGCTTCAACAATCCTACGAGAACCACATTTTGAGCCCAAGGATATTTGGATTGGTTGGCCTTAGCGGCATGATCGAAGATGTGAG
>CAYPQJ010000112.1:0-13271 GCA_964412835.1 uncultured Desulfobacteraceae bacterium
CCCAAGCGACGTCGGTTGTGACAAATGTTCAAGACTTTATTGTCAACCTATGGAACAATCTAATGTAGCCAACAAGGCGCTTTACGTTATGCGGTAGATAAATCATATAATACCTTAAAGGTGAAAAGATGAAAAAAGTATTCGATGGTAAAAAGACAGCAAAATTGGGCACTGAAAACAATCCTGCTGTTGTGAATGTACAAACAGAAGAAAGAGTGAAAGAATTAGAATCAGTATTTGAAGAAAACGGTTGGAAATATACAATTGAATTGGAACCAGATAAACCTGAGGATATTACAGCCCTGGAAATATTATTGAATCCAATAAAAACAAAGATTGCCGAAAAGAAAGTGGGACGCAATGAACCCTGCCCATGTGGAAGCGGTAAAAAGTATAAAAAATGCTGTGGTAAATAAGGCTTTTTTATATTCTAAAAAATCAACCTGCGCAGAAATGAGTCCCGTTTGAGGAGGGATTACAAAATAAATTCGAAGATCCCCCGCTATTTCTAGGAAGGGGCCGGCTGAGCCGTCACGCGAAGTCTGTTTCCCGCCTTGCGGACACTCCCTTCAAGGGCATAACGAACCTCAAGACCGTCATAAGCCGCCTTTGTATCGATCTTTTCCAGCCGATCCAGCATGTCCTGACTCATGTGGGTAAGCAGCAGTTTCCTTGGTTTCAGTGACGGCATTTGTTCCATCAGCGTCCGGTAATTGAGATGGTATTTAATGTCCTTCTCATAGAAATAGCTTTCGGCAATCAATAGATTCGCATTTTTCAAGATGGGGATGAGGCCGTCAAACCATTCCGTATCTCCGGTATAGGCGATCACTTTATCGCCGATTTCAAGTCGAAAAGCCAGGGCCGGGCTACCGCTGGGATGAATCACCTCAAGAGCATGAACCGTTATTTCGTGGTAACACCAGGGGGTTTCCGGTTGAAGTTCCATGACGTTCATGGAAAACTTCTGTTTGATTCCGGAAGAACCGGGAAACATGATTTCCATGGCGGCTTTTAACCGCTCTCCGGTTCCTTCGGGACCGACAATGTTCAGTGGCCCCCGTCTCTTGCTGTGCAGTTGCGCATCCAGCATAAAAAAAGGAAGCCCTCCGAAATGATCCCCATGCAGATGGGAAATGAGGATCAACTCAATGTCGTTGGGCGCAATACCGAATCGGTGCATGGCCAATGTGGCAGTGGTACCGCAGTCCATCAAAAAGCGGCGCAACGGCGTTTCCACCATAATGCAGGGCTGTAGCCGTCCCCCATGACCGAAGGCATCTCCGGTACCGAGGAAGGTTATTTTGATTTCATTATTGGAGGTCATAGATCTCCAGGAGTCTTTTTTCCGTCTCCCCCTCGATTTTGGCTATAATTTCAACATGTTTAGCGATACTGGAGCTTTTGAGTTTGTGGCGCAGAAGTTCGTCCACCTGGTAAATACCCGCTGAATTGGCCAGGGTGATGACCAGCTTTACCGGTTTTTTCTCTCCCTTTTCAATATCCACCGAATCCACGGCCTGAGCCGAGATGGAGTGAATGTTCACCCGGCCCGTTTCAAAGGGGATGCGGGACCTCCCTTCCGTCATATCCAGGGCATCCGCCACCTTGAGAACCCCCGCTTCAATGGTCAAACAGGTCTCCTTGGCATTGTGGGCCACGATGGCGTGCAACACTTCCGAGATGATGGTGGTGAGATCAGGTTCCTCATAGATGCCTTTCAGCAGCGCCCGGGCTTTAGGGTATGCTAGAAATAGGCTATATCGCTCGTGATGGGCACGATGGACGGCGATGCCGATGTCATGAAGACATGCAGCGAGCACCACGATCAGCTCCGCATCATCCAGGCCCAGCCCATGATTTTTCACCACACTGGGTTCAACACCACCCGCCATGAGCAACCGCAGCATCTTCAACGCGGCATTGGCCACAATACGGATATGGATTTCCCCATGGTCACTGATGCCACCCCGATCCACGGCATTGACATTGGCACACTTCCAGAGTTGCAGCAGTTCCTGATCTTCGTTGATATGCTGAATCAACCGCTTGATTTTATGATTTTTTCTGGCCAGAACGAAGAGTTTCATGGGTTCAGCCTTGATGGCCTCGTAAAAAGTCAAAATTGATGAAATCGCCATTAATAATATCAATAGGTTACATCACTGGAAATGGCCAAAATCGGACTTTTTACGAGACCATCAGCCTTAGATAATGGCCCTTTTTTTAAGCTCACCGATTATACCCTTTCGAAACACAAGGACAATTACAATAAAGGAAATCCCCATAATAAGCGCCCACAAATGGGTATAGGTGCTGAGCACTTCCCTCAGGAGAACCACGAACATGCCGCCGAAAAGTGGTCCCACCAGGGTACCCATGCCGCCTAAAATGGTCATCATGACGATGTCGCCCGAGATGGACCAGTGAAGGGTTTTTAACGGAACAAAATTTTGAAGGATGCAGTAGAGGCTGCCGGCCAGACCGCACAGCCCGGCGGAAATGACAAAGGCAATTAATTTGAATCGGGCAGGATTGAACCCGATGGATTGGGCACGCTGTTCACTTTCCCGAATGGAAACCAGGGCATGGCCGAAAGGGGAATGCACCACCCTGAATGCAAATAGAATGGCAAGCAGCAAAAAACCTAAAATGAAATAGTAAACGCTCGTTTCGGATTCCAGACTGATCCCGAAGAAATCGGGCCGCGGGATTCCATGTAATCCGTCGTCCCCTCCGGTCAGTGTTGTCCACTTAAAAGCAATAAAATAAACCATCTGCGCATAGGCAAGGGTCACCATGGCAAAATAGATACCCCGACGCCGGATGGCGGTATACCCGATGGGAAAAGCCAAAAGAACACTGAAAAGGACTCCGGCGAAAATCGCCACGAGGATATTGGCATTATGGCGCAAAATCAAAAGCCCCGTAACATAGGCGCCCATGCCGAAAAAAGCGGCATGGCCAAAAGACAACATCCCCGCATAACCCAGACAGATATCATAACCCATGGCAAAGAGCATGAAGATCAGAATCTGGCTTCCCAGAGCCTTATAGGGGATAAAGAAGGGCAGGAAAAATAAAACGAGGACCGCAACCCCATAGAAAATCTTCTCTCGTCTTTTCCTGCTTTTCTCGTGAAAATCCGCCATACCAAATCCCTCTATTCGTGAAACCCCGCCCTTCCGAAAAACCCTCGGGGGCGGACCAGCAAAACGATTGCCATTAAAACATATATGGACGTCATGGCCGCGGTGGGCCAGAATAAAACCCCGAGCGTAATGATTTCCCCGATCAGCAATCCGGCTACAATGGAACCTGCGATTGAGCCTAACCCCCCAATGACCACCACCACAAAAATCTGGATCAGAATTTCGTTTCCCATCAAAGGGGTCACTTCCTGAAGGGGTCCCGCCAGAATACCCGCCAATCCCGCCAATCCCGCGCCAAAAGCAAACACTCCCGTATAAATTCTGGAAATGTGGATCCCAAGGGCATCGACCATTTCACTGTCGTCGGTTCCGGCCCGGATGATGCTCCCCAGCTTGGTCCGGATCAGAAACAACCATGTCCCCAGCGCACACACGGCGGTCACCCCGATGATGAAGAGCCGGTATTTAGGATAATACATGAATCCCAGGTTGACCACGCCTGACAGGAGATCGGGCACCCCGATGGGTCGGCCCAGATCCCCGAATATGAGCCGGATCACTTCTTCAAACACCAACATGAGGCCGAAAGTGAGTAACACCACGTAAATATCCGCCTCTTTATAAAGGAACCGGATGAGGAATCTTTCAGCCAGCATGGCGATAAACGCCACAACCAACGGCGCCACCAGAAGGGCCACCCAGAAATTAAGGCCGAAAAGGAGGCATGTATAACCCGCATAGGCACCCAACATATATAAAGAGCCCTGGGCGAAATTCACCACCCCCAGCATGCCGAAGATAATGGACAGCCCCAGGCTCAGAAGCACCAGATAGGAGCCGAACACGAGGCCGTTAAACAGCATCATCATGAGTGTTGTGGTATTCATAAGCGATTAATCCGGCCCGAGGCCCTGAAAAATATCGGTTCGGGGAGAGCCCTGAAAAAGGCTCTCCCCGGTGGTTTCAAAAAACCCTTTACGCAGGTCTCTTCATTTTACAGCCGCTCTGTGCCGGTGTCTGGTAAGCCTCCTTGGCCGGCACTTTCCCAACGATTTCAAAATAATCCCAGGGTTCCGTAATTTCCTTCTGGCTTTTACACTTCACAATGAGCGCATCATTAATGGCCTGATGGTTCTCTTTGTAGATATACCCCGGATTGGCAAACATATCCCGGAACTCGTGCCCTTCCAACTGTTCGATGATCTTGTCGGGATCTTTGCTGTTGGCCCGCTGGACGGCTTTGATGAATTGCAGGGTGGCGGAGTAATTGGCGGCCGTGAGCCAATGGGGCGGTGCGCCTTTCATGGCTTTCTTGAACCGTTCCACATAGGACTTTGCACCTGGGTTCTGGGACTTCCAGTACCACGATACGGTGGCATAATCCCCTTCGTATACATTCACGCCGGCGGCCTTGATATTGGCCGTAAACATGAGGGCGTGGAGGATGGACATTTTCTTTTTAAGACCGAATTCATTGGCGGCTTTGGTGGAATTGACCGTATCCGCCCCGGCGTTTAAGAGCACCAGCACATCCGCCCCGGAATTCATGGCCTTGATCATGTAAGGGGAAAAATCAGACGTCCCTAGGGCGACCATGTCGTTACCGATGATTTTTCCGCCTTTCTTTTCAACGGCAGCGCGGAAATTCTTCAACAAATCATGCCCCCAGGCATAATCGGCGGTGATGGCATACCATTTTTTACCTAAGTGTTCAGCCGCCCAGAGCCCGCCGGCGGTGGCCAGCATATAGTTGTCATATCCCCAGTCAAAACCGTAATAGTTGCACTTATCCTGGGTCTGTGCCGTAGTGCCCGAATCCACCGAAATAAAAAGCCTCTTGTATCGGCGTGACTGCTCATTAACGGCCAGGGAACAGGCCGACTGGGGCACGTCAATAATAACGTCCACCTTCTCCTTTTCGTAAAGCTCCTTGGCCTTTTCGTTGGCGATCCCCGGGTCCAGACGATGGTCCCTCGCGATGACCTGGATGGGCTTTCCGAGCGCTTTGCCGCCGGCATCCTCCACCGCCAGCTTGATACCCACCAGATCCTGTTTGTTCAAAAAAGCGTAAGCCTTGCTCATATCGATCATCACACCGATTTTCAAAGGATCGGAGGCCCAGGCCGGCTTGATCCAGATATGCGGCGCCACAGCGGTCACCGCCCCCGTGATTGCGGCTGTTTTGATAAAATCGCGGCGGGTGATGATGGAAGGTTTCTTTTCTTTCCCGATCACCTTTTCTTCTTTTTGCACTTTCATGTCGCCCGTTTCCGTGGTTTTTTTCATTGCACCCTCCTTTTCCTCTAAAAGTTGTTTTGGTTTAAACGGTCAAATACCGTTTTTGGATTTCATCATCGGCTTTCAGCTCATTGGTTTTTCCGCTGAACACCGTCTTTCCTTTGCTGATGATGTAGTGGCGCATGGCGGCATCCATGGTAAACAGCAGGTTCTGCTCCACCAGGAGAACCGTCAGGCTGGCATTTTTCAGTTCCTTGATCACTTGACCGATCATTTGCACCACAATGGGCGCCAACCCTTCGGTGGGTTCGTCCAGAAGCAATAGCCGCCCCCCCTGCCGCAAGACGCGCGCCATGGCCAGCATCTGTTGTTCTCCGCCTGAGAGTTGTTTCCCCATATGTTTTTTTCGATTGCCCAGAACCGGGAAAAGATCCAGAACTTTTTGAATGGGCCAGGGTTCGGCGCCGCCTATGCCCGCGACGATTTCCAGGTTTTCAAACACGCTCAAACTGCCGAAAATCCGCCTCTCCTCGGGAACATACCCCAGGCCCAGGCGGGCCAGACTGTGGGGCTTATACCCCGTCACCTCACGACCCTCAAAATAGATGTCGCCCCCATTGACGGTGACCATACCCATAATGGATTTGATGGTGGTGGATTTTCCGGTGCCGTTTCTGCCCAGAAGAGACACCACTTCCCCTTCAAAAATCTCCAGGGAAACGCCGTTTAAAACCTGTGCCTCGCCATATCGGGCCTTCAGCCCCTCAACCTTCAGCATGGGGTTTGTATCCGCCAAGGTAGGCCTCCTGAACCGTCTCGTTATTCTGAATTTCGGCGGGTGTTCCGTGGGCAATCACCCGGCCCTGCTGAAGGACCGTGATGGCATGGGAAATCTGAAGCACCGCCTCGATATTGTGCTCCACCAGAAGAATGGTTTTGTTGATGGCAATATCCTGGATCAAACGGATAATCAAGGTCGATTCTTCGCTGTCCATGCCGCTCGTGGGTTCGTCAAACAACAACAGTTTGGGATCGGTCCCCAGCGCTATACCGATTTCCAGACATCGCTTTGAGCCGTAATCCAGGTTGGCCGCTTTTTCCTTGCCGAAATCCCTGAGCCCAATCACTTCAAGAATTTCCCATGCCCGTGTTTCAATCCTTTTGAGCCCTTTCAGTGAGGAAAAGAAATTCATGTTGACATGTTCACGGCTTTGCAACGCTATCCGAACATTTTCAAAGACACTCAGATCGGGGAATAGGCTGGTGATTTGAAATGACCGGGTGATTCCCAGGTGACTGATCCGGTACCCAGGAAAGCCTGTAATGTCCTTGTCCTCAAAAAATATCTTCCCTTCGGAAGGCTTTTCAAACCCGGTCAGGCAATTGAAAAGGGTGGTTTTGCCCGCGCCGTTGGGTCCGATGACGGAATGGATGGTGCCGGCCGTTACCTGTAGATCCACATCGTCCACAGCCCGCAGGCCTTCAAAGTCCTTGGTGAGCCCTTCGGTTCTCAAGATGTACATAGCTACCAGGCTTTTCCGATTCCCAAGATTTCACGGGCATCTTGGGGGAGGGCTGTTTCAAATCCCAGGGATTCCACAATTCCTTTCATCTTCTCCACCTGTTCCGCGTTGGATTTGGCCAAGCATCCCTTGCTCAAAAAGAGGTTGTCCTCCAGGCCGATGCGGCAATTACCGCCCAGAAGAGCACCCATGGTACAAATTTTGAACTGATCTTTGCCGGCACCGATCACAGACCATTTGTAGTCGTTTCCCAGAAGCCGTTCGGCCGTTTGATGCAGTGTCATGAGATCGTAGGGCGTTGCGGCAATCCCTCCTAGAATCCCCGTCACAAACTGGAGGTAAACGGGTGTTTTTAACAAACCCTTGTCCAAAAGGTATTTCAAATTATAGAGGTGCCCCACGTCATAAATTTCAAGTTCGGGTTTGGTTCCCGATTCCTTGAATAACCGACAGATCCCTTCCAGATCCTTGAAGGTATTGGTAAAAACCCAGCCCCTGGAAAATTCCAGCCATTCAGGCTCCCAGTCATGCTGGAATTTCTCATATTTATCCAGAAGGGGGTGCAGTCCGAAATTGATGGAGCCCATATTGAAGGATGCAAGCTCCGGTTTAAACCGAGGCAATACCGCCGTTCTCTCTTCAACACTCTGTCCGGCGCCCCCGCCGGTGGTGATACAGATGAGCACATCGGAGGCGGCCCTTATGCGGCTGACAATCCGGTCATAGATTTCAAGGTCGGGTGTGGGCTTTCCGGTTTCGGGGTCCCTGGCGTGGATATGAACCACCGCTGCGCCCGCCTCCGCCGCTTCAATGGCCTGATCGGCAATATCATCCGGCTTGTAAGGGAGATATGGACTCATGGTGGGGGTATGGATGCCGCCGGTGATGGCTGCGGTAATGATGACTTTTGACATTTCAGGTGTTTCCTTTCTTTTTGAATGTTCTCCTTTGACGAAAGACATCCTACAGAGCATAGCCGTATTCGTCAATACTGTTTTAAAACGGAGATGCAACATCAAAGAAAGGTGTGAATTCAGTTTGACACATCACCTGATCTTGTTTATTCAGAAAAGGAACAGTTCAGAGATTTGATTTGTCTACCTGTTATCAGGAATATGCATTGATGAGAGGAAGGGAAAGGGACCATATGCCATCAAAATCACCCGTAAAGTTTTGCGGTCAGATTGTTACAGATGCGCAACTGAGAGACATCATAGAGATTATCGAGACATTTCCCAAACTGACCCGCACTGAACTGGCCCATACGGTCAGCGAGCTGTTTGACTGGAAAAGACCCACCGGAAAGCTGAAAGGGGTTGAATGCCGCCAATTTCTTGAGCGTCTGGACGCAAAAGGTTTGATCCGTCTTCCGGCAGTCCAAAAACGGCCTGCCAAAAAGGGTAAACCGAAAATAACACGAACCCGTGAGGCTGATTTTCAGGAAACAATTTCAACAAAACTGCGGGAACTGTTCCCCCTGTTGCTGATCCGGGTTAAAACCCAGGAACAGCGACAACTCTGGTACCAGTATATTGACCGGTATCATTACCTGGGATATGAGTTGCCTTTTGGTGCCCAACTTCGATATTTCATTCAGTCCGGCGCAACCCATGCCTTGCTGGGGTGTTTTCAGTTTTCCAGTCCGGCGTGGATGATGATGCCGAGAGACCAATGGATTTCCTGGAACCACGAGCAACGCCAACGCAACCTGCAAAAAATTGTCAATAACAGCCGGTTCCTCATATTTCCCTGGGTTAAAGTAAAGAACCTTGCCAGTTCGGCCCTGGCCCTGGCCGTAAAGACCGTTCCCGATGACTGGGAGCGTAGCTACGGTTACCGGCCGGTTCTGATGGAAACGCTGGTGGATGAAAAACGCTTTAAAGGCACCTGCTACAAAGCCGCCAATTGGCATTATGTGGGGAAAACAACCGGTCGTGGACGAATGGATCGGGAGAACAGACGTCACGGCTTGGTTGTGAAGGCCATTTATCTGTACCCCCTTACAAACGGTTTCCGTGATGAACTGGTTCGATAAATGACTTGACTCAAGTTTCAACCGTATTAATATTGGTTCGGTCCGGGCCTCAGCCGATTCCGCCAAAGTAGCGAACGCTACCACGGCTGGATGCCCATTATTAAATCCATCAGGAGTCCTTCATATGACCCGCTATCTCCCCCTGATACTGTTGGGAGTGCTTTTAAATGCCACGGCCCAGGTTTGCCTGAAACAGGGAATGCGCCAGGTGGGCCATTTTGCTTTTACGCTGAATAACCTGCTGCCCATCGGCTTCAAGGTGGGCTTTAACCCGTTTGTATTTGCGGGCTTGGTATGTTATGTGGTCAGTGTGGTGGTATGGCTCCTGGCCCTTTCCAGGGTGGAGGTCAGTTATGCCTATCCTCTCCTGAGCGTGGGCTATATCGTTACCGCTTTTGCGGGGCAGTATTTTTTCGGCGAGTCCCTGGGGGCCACGCGATGGGCCGGAATCGTCGTCATCTGCTTCGGCGTTTACCTCATTACCCGGAGTGCCTGATGAGAAAGGATTTTCTACCCTTTTCACGACCGTCCATCACGGAAGAAGATATCTCAGCGGTGGGAGAAGTTCTCCGGTCGGGATGGATTACAACGGGACCCAATACCGCCGCCTTTGAACGTGATTTCTGTGAATATGTGGGATGTCCCCATGGAATAGCCCTGTCATCCGGCACCGCCGGCATGCATCTTTTCCTGAAAGCCCTCGGGATCGGACCAGGCGATGAAGTGATTACCCCCTCCATGACGTGGGTATCCACAGTGAACCTTATCGTTCTGGCGGGCGCTACCCCCATATTCGCCGACGTTGACCGGGATACCCTCATGTTAACCCCTGAAACAATCGCCCCCTGTTTTTCGCCCAGAACCAGGGCCGTTATTCCCGTACACTTCGCAGGCGCCTCAGCAGACATCACCCCACTGCGCGAACAGGCCCATCAACATGGCGTGCCACTGGTGGAAGATTCAGCACACGCCCTGGGCACCCACCATCGCGGGCGCCATGTGGGGTCGAAGGGCACATCCATCTTCTCCTTCCACCCCATCAAAAATATTACCACCGGCGAGGGTGGCATGTTCTGCACCGATGACCCTGAAATGGCAGCTCGGATCAGCCGCCTGAAGTTTCACGGGCTTGGCGTGGACGCTTACGACCGAAAGACCCAGGGCAGATCCCCCCAGGCCCAGGTATTGGAGCCGGGGTACAAATATAACATGACCGATATTGCAGCGGTGCTGGGATTGAGACAGCTTCATCGGGTGAACCGGTTCAACCGCAAAAGAACCCAACTGGCTGCCAGATACCGGGAATGGCTGGCGGATATGGATGAAATCCTACCGCTTTCCATTCCCGAAGATACCACACAACACGCATGGCACCTGTTTATTGTGCGCCTTGACACGGATCGGGCAGGCCTCAGCCGGGATGAATTCATGGCGGAATTGAAAGAGAGAAACATCGGGACCGGCCTCCATTTCCGCGCCGCACATCTTCACAAATACTACCGGGAATCCATGGGGATAAAACCGGGCACGCTTCCCCATACGGAATGGAACTCCGACCGGATCTGTTCTCTTCCCCTTTTTCCCGATATGACTTTTGAAGATGTGGACGGAGTGGTGGAAGCCATCAAAGAAGTCCTCAACCGTTAATTTGTAGGGTGCAGGGTGCAGTTGTCAGGGTGCAGAAAAAATCATTATGGAAAACCGACAATCAACAATCGACAATCAACAATCGACAATCTCAATTGTCATTCCAGTGTTCAATGAAGCGGCAAACCTGAGTGAACTCCTCGTTCGTTGTCTCAAGACCTGTAACCGTCTGGATAGGGTTTTTGAAATCATCCTGGTGGATGACGGCAGTACTGACGGGTCCCGGGACATGATTGAAGCGGCTTCAAATCAAGACCCCGGCGTCATCATCGGGATTCTTCTGAACCGGAATTACGGCCAGCATTCCGCCATCATGGCCGGATTTGCACAAACAAAGGGAGACATCATCATTACCCTGGATGCCGACCTTCAAAACCCACCCGAAGAAATCATCAAACTGGTTCAAAAGGCCGAAGAGGGGTTTGATGTGGTGGGAAGCGTCCGAGTTCCCAGGCGGGATACCCTTTTCAGGCGGGTGGCATCCCAGATGGTCAACAAGGTGGTTCAAATGTCCACGGGCGTTCAAATGAACGATTATGGCTGCATGCTGAGGGCCTATCGCCACCATATCGTATCGGCCATGCTGCAGTGTTGCGAGCGAAGCACCTTCATTCCCGTTCTGGCCAACAGCTTCGCCAGACATACCGCCGAGGTGGAGGTTCAGCATGCCGAGCGGTCCGCCGGGGACTCCAAATACAGCTTCTGGAAGCTCATCAACCTGCAGTTTGACCTGTTGACCAGCATGACCACATTTCCCCTTCGTCTGCTGAATGTCCTGGGGGGCATTATCTCCGCGTTCGGTATAGGATTCGGGCTCTTTTTGTTACTGATGAGATTGATTTATGGCCCCGCGTGGGCCGCGTCAGGGGTGTTTACCCTTTTTGCCATTCTCTTTATTTTTATCGGCGCACAATTTCTGGCCATGGGCCTTTTGGGAGAATACATCGGGCGAATTTACAGCGATGTGCGGGCCCGTCCGCGGTATTTTGTCGAGCGGATCGTGGGCGATGTAGGGGCTGGTCCCCATAGGCACCCATAAAACGAAAAATTCGGTGCAACGTAGGGGCAGGCCCCCGTGCTTGCCCTTTGTAGCAGGCCACCGTGCCTGCCTTTTATAAAGGATCTATTTATGAAAACAATTGTTTTGGCCTATCACAATATCGGTTGCACCGGCATCAAGGCGCTCATAAACAACGGCTTTGATATTGCGGCCGTATTTACCCACAAGGATGATCCCAAGGAAAATATCTGGTTTGATTCCGTGGCTGAGCTGGCTGCACGGAAGAACATTCCGGTGTACGCGCCGGAAGACATCAACCATCCGCTCTGGGTGCAGAAGATTCGAGATCTCTCACCGGAAATCATATTTTCCTTTTACTATCGGAACCTGGTGCAATCTCCCGTTCTGGATATCCCGCCCCATGGATGCCTGAACCTCCATGGGAGCTTGCTGCCCCATTATCGCGGACGGGTTCCCATCAACTGGGTGTTGGTGAACGGTGAGAAAGAGACCGGGGTGACCCTTCATTACATGACCACCCGGCCGGATGACGGTGATATGATAAGCCAGTCGCCAATCGAAATATCCGAAGATGATACGGCCGCTTCACTCCACAAAAAAGCAGCCGCGGCGGCGGGTGAAATGCTGAATGAGGTCCTTCCCGCCCTGCGGGCCGGCGAAGCCCCGAGGGTGCCTCAGGATCATGGGAAGGCCTCCTATTACGGGGGACGTACGCCTGCCGACGGGGAGATTGACTGGGCCATGCCCGCCTCCGGTGTCAGGAACCTGGTACGGGCCGTAACGCGCCCTTTTCCGGGGGCCTTCAGCCACATGGGGGACCGAAAATGCCTTTTCTGGACCGTCAGTGAGGTATCAGGTGAAGAAGGTGCCAAACCGGGAGCGGTACTTTCGGTTGATCCCCTGGTGATCGCCTGTGAAAGGGGGGCCCTTCGTATTGAGGCGGGCCAGCAGGAAAATGATGTGTTCATGGGGGGCGCGCAGCTGGCAGCCCATATGGGCCTGGTGGAAGGTATGGGGTTTGGCAAAAAAGCCAGCGACCGCATCCGTGCCGCGCAGAAAAAGCGGGTGCTGATCCTGGGCGTGGACGGATTCATCGGCAACGCCCTGAGCGAACGGTTGCTTGAAAGCGGACGGTATGAAGTGCACGGCATGGACCTGCATTCCAAGTATGTTCAACGTCTCATGGGAACCCCCGGATTTCACTTCGATGAGGGGGACATTTCCATCCACAGGGAGTGGATTGAATACCATATTCGGAAGTGCGACATTGTGATCCCCCTGGTGGCCATCGCCACTCCCATCGAATATACCCGAAATCCCCTTCGCGTGTTTGAGCTGGATTTTGAAGAAAACCTGCGCGTGGTGCGATACTGTGTGAAATATGACAAACGTGTGATTTTTCCCTCCACCTCCGAGGTCTACGGCATGTGCGAGGATATGGATTTTGACGAGGATGACTCCAAGTTGATCCTGGGACCCATTCGCATGCAGCGATGGATCTACTCCTGCTGCAAACAATTGCTGGACCGGGTGATCTGGGCCTATGGCCGACAGAAAGATCTGAAATTCACCCTTTTCAGGCCTTTCAACTGGATCGGCCCCAGGCTGGACAGCCTCATGAGCGCCCGCATCGGCAGTTCCAGGGCCATTACCCA
>CAYPQJ010000113.1:0-13244 GCA_964412835.1 uncultured Desulfobacteraceae bacterium
AAGCATGATACATTACACGCACCCTTAAGAACACGTGCCGTGCCCGGCACACAACGCTTCAGTTGACCGCAAAAAGCTGCGGCAACTGAGCTTCACGTTAGCATGATTATTCATGTTTTATTCCTCTGTGGGTGGCTGCTTCCATACGAAAAGGGAAATGGGTAAATGAAAGTATCCGTACGCACAAACAGACCCATTCTTTCGCCTTGCGGATTGAAAGATATTGAATATCAAGTAGATACTTACGTTGGGTGTGAACATTATTGTTACTACTGTTATGCCCTCGCCCAAGCTGAAACTGATTGGTCAAATGAAATCCTTATACATAATGATATCGTTGACCAATTAAGCGAAGAAATTGAAAAAATACCATCTCAGACAATTTATATGGGTTACCATACCGATCCTTATCAACCATGTGAGGCTGAATACCAACAAACTCGAAAGGTCTTAGAGCTATTCTTACATAAGGGTTTTTCCGCTAGTATTCTTACAAAGTCTGATTTAGTTGTTCGTGATATCGATATCCTAAAAGAAATGAAAGACGCTGCTGTCGCCGTTTCAGTAGCATTCAATGATAATCAAACTCGCAGGCTGTTTGAAGCCAATACCATAGACACTGAGAAAAGAATTGAAGCGCTCCATCAATTGAAAGACGCAGGGATAAGGACTGGGACTTTGCTCTGTCCGGTTATCCCTTATATCACGGATGCGATCCAATTGATCGATATGCTGGAACCATATGCCGACGTAATCTGGATATACGGCCTTAGCATTAATGATCGTTCGGGTCAAAATTGGCTGAACATTCAAAAGATTTTAAATAGTCAATCCAAAGATTTACCGGCGCAGGTTGAACCGGCAATCTTTTCAAAAGAACATATCTATTGGGCGCAGCTTAGAGATGACTTGGTGACACTCAAAAATGATCGGCAATTGAATTTGAATATTCATTTATAGGAATTTTCTGGTCGCATATTGAT
This sequence comes from uncultured Desulfobacteraceae bacterium, assembly GCA_964412835.1. Taxonomy (GTDB): domain Bacteria; phylum Desulfobacterota; class DSM-4660; order Desulfatiglandales; family Desulfatiglandaceae; genus NaphS2. Next base: position 984 of record CAYPQJ010000113.1, read on the forward strand.
AAAATGCCTAACATACGTCGCTTTGAACGAGGTACCCGTTCTTGCCGCTATCTCGCTTCCAAAAGTCACCGTACGCATGCCTGTCATTGGGAATTTTGGATTAAAAGGCCGGTGAGATACGTGCAGGTGACGGTTAGACATTGAAGATCAAGATAGGAGGCTGCTGTGTCGAGGTAAAGAAATCCTGCGTTTGCAGGCATGAGTTCATCTGCATCATTAAAATTTAAAATAATTGGAATCTTTGGTAGCGCCCTGAAGCGGACGCTGATGTCATAGGAGTGATTTGTCAGTATTGTTCCGCCCAATTTTAAACATCTGCGGCCAAGGACTTCAAACCGATTGGAGAAATGGGTTTGTATAATCTTTGCTGTATTTTCCGTAAATCTTAAGAACAATGGACCTGCATCGGAAAATTCTCTAAAGGTCACCAGCTTTCCATCGCTTTTGAGCTCTTTTTCAGGGCTCATCAATATATAAGTACAGAGCACCACTTTAACGGCAGTGGTAAGATCAACCCCTGCGGTATCAAAAAAATCATCCCCATCAAATACAAGCTGACGGTTAAAAAAATCAAAAACGAATAAAGAATCCCGTTTATGAATCCCAAGAATATCAAGTTTTTGGGATAAATCCATCGGCTTCACCCTGGACAAAAGATCCGGATACACTTCACTAAATATCTTTGAATTATCCATGTCTGGTCACATGTTTTTCAGGCCGTTTGCATTATTTTAACAGGATATTCTATTCATCCTCATACTCCATGAGGCCTATCATTACGGGAGACTTGGTAGAAAAGGCAGGAAAACGTGCCGCTGTCTCACAAATAAGGATGTCCGGCGTTTCCAGACGTCGATTGATGCCCTCGACCGTGCTGGATACTTTAGTAATTTACGCCGGCAGCTTTAACAAACTGCGCACTATGGGAATGGCAGGGTGTTACCCCATATACCATTTTACAGGACGGGCATTGTGATTCCATGTATGCCATTTGAAATTCAGTATCACAATTTGTACATTTAATCTCAAGTTCCTTGCCAAGGGGGCTGACGTTAAAACCCATGGTCCTGATTTTATCCACAATTTGTTTCCCGGATTGAAATGTTTGGCTACAGTCGTCATGCATGATGTATTCCTCCATTTTTCTTAATTTTGTGTAATAATTAACCCGGAAGGAAATTAAATGAATTGACCTAAATCAAGAAAAATGAAAAAATTTCGTCAAAGGTGGATTTTTTTTAGTGGGGGGTAGGGGATGCCCTTGAGAATCCAAGTTTCTGGATAATCGTATGAGAGATGACAGGGGATGATCGTGGATGAAATCAGCCAAAGACAACGGTTTTTAGCAACTCTTTCGGGCAATAGCGGTGACAGGTTTCCGTTTTTCGACCTTGAGCCCGACGAAGAAACCCTCAACCGATGGGTCAAGGAGGGGATGCCGCGTCGGGAGTCTTTTTCGACGTTTTTCAATCTGGAAACGCACCATTCCGTCGGATTGATGCTCCGCAGTTACCCCTTTTTCCAAAAAGCAACGGATCTCCTCCACGACCCGTCCTCTTTCAAACGACATTACAACCCTGACCAACGATCCCGTTATGCAACGGGCTTTGCTGAACGAAGCGAACGTCTTCATCAGGAAGGCCGAGTCCTTTATGTGGATGCGTCGGGTGGCGGACTTCTGCAGATGCTGGGTGTGGGAGATTGGGACTCTCTGCTCTCTGCCTGCCTTGCGCTTGTTGAAAGCCCGCAGAGGGTGGAGGACCTTGTTAAAAGAACAACCGATTTTTACTGTATCTGCCTTGAGAGGGTACTTAGAAAGGTGCCGGTTGATTATGCCTCGTTTTATGAGCCCATTGCGTCCAACAGTGGACCTTTGATGTCTCCTCGGATGTTTAAGCGTTTTGCCATACCGGGCTACCGGAAAATCATTGATCTCTTGGAGAAGTATCACATTCCACTTCGTATTCTCTGTACCACAGGAGGTGACTTGACGAGTCTCCTGCCCTCTCTGATTGATGCCGGCATCAATGGCCTCTGGATCAGTAACATCCAAAGTGCCCGCATGGAATATCCCAAACTTCGTCGTCAATTTGGAGCCGAAGTCGCTTTGATCGGGGGCATTGACTCAACTGCACTGGCTCGGGATGAAGCGGCCGTGCGAAAGGCTGTGGAAGAAACAGTGCCGGGCCTGCTTGAAAGGGGTCATTATCTTCCCTGCCTCGATGACAGACCCCGCAGTAACATTCCGTTCGCCCGTTACAGGTTTTATCGCCACCTCCTTGATGAAATTTCTCGGAAGGGATGATCCCATAAGATTTTAGGGTCTCGGAAAAAAATACTTATGGCCACGGCAAAAACGATTTGTTCCAAATTACCCGCATATTCGATTTCGGTTTGTTCGATCTGAAATCGGCAAGCCGCAAGAATAGTCACACTATTTGGGGCCTTAGAAAAACTGGTTTGCCGCCTGAAAGTTGACAATCTTTATGGACAGCGGTACCGTAATACCAAGAGGCCACCCAGAAAATGATGCAAGAAATCTGTTGTTTATGAAAATACCCGTTCAGTATCAAGGAGATGAAACATGAACATTCAAACCGTTACCTGCATTTGCTTTTCACCCACCGGAACAACAAAAACCATCGCGGAGCGCATTGCACGGGGCATTGGGGCCGAAAAAATAGAGATGGTGGACGGCACCAAACGGTCGGACCGTGAAAAGCTCCGTCCCTTTTCAAAAGATGATCTGGTGATCCTGGCCGCACCGGTCTATTACGGACGGATTCCCGGGGAAATTGTTCCATACTTTGCCACGTTGAAAGGTCAGAATACACCCGTTGTCCTCACAGTGGTTTACGGCAACAGGGAATACGATGATGCGCTGAAAGAATTGTACGATATCGCCGTGGTGGGTGGATTTGTGCCGGTTGCCGGTGGGGCTTTTATCGCTGAGCATTCCTATTCAACACCCGAACGCCCCATCGCGGAGGCCCGGCCAGATGCGAGCGATCTGGATAAAGCAGAAGCCTTCGGAGCCGATATTCAAAAGAAGTTGGCCCCCGTTGAATCATTTAATGAAGCGGCGCTATCAAATGTTCCGGGAAACGTACCGTATGTAGTCCCCAAAAACCTGGCAATTATCAAAGAAGCGCGAAAATCCATTCCCTTCACCCCGGAAACCGATGAAGATACATGCATCCAGTGCGGCCAATGCGTGGAAACGTGTCCCACAGAAGCTGTTTCCCTTAGCGAAACCGTTACCACCGACCGGTGGCAATGCATTATCTGTTTTGCCTGCATCAAGAACTGCCCCACTGGTGCCAGGCAAATGAAAGACGAGAATTTTACCAAGGCCATCCGTCATTTGTACGACCTTTGCCAAGAAAGAAAAGAACCTGATATGTTTCTGTGATTTCAAAAACAGGGGGGATATAACCATGAAAGGGTGGACTGAAGAAGAGATTTAACACAGGGGTTTATTGGCAAGGCCCTTAAATTCCCGGCCGCTGAGGCCGTTTTGACGGATGAGTCTTTGAAGGGAAGTGCGGCGCATGCCCATGGCTTTAGCCGCTTCGGTAATATTGCCGTTGTGATCGGTGAGCTTGTGTGTCAGATATTGCCGGGTGAAATTGCGTACCACCTGTCGCCGCATGTCTTGAAAACCAGACGCTTGGGGAAGGGGGTTGGAAGGGTCTGATGGGCCGAGCGCTTTCCCTGTTCGGGAGGGGAATATGTCGCTGATGGAAATAACGCCGTTTTCCGCCAGGACAACGGCACGCTGCACGGCGTTTTCCAGTTCACGGACATTACCCGGCCAGTCGTAGGTGGTCATCATCGTCAGAATTTCGTTTGGAAGGGTAACCTGATCCAGGTTGAGTCGTGCCGTATACCATTTTAGAAAGTGTTTTGCCAACAGTGGAATATCCTCCCGTCTGTCCCGCAATGCCGGCATGGTTAATGTGACCACGTTTAACCGGTAATACAGGTCTTCCCTGAACTTGCGTTCCCTGACCAGGTCTTCCAAGTGACGATTGGTCGCGGCAATAATTCGCGTGTTCACAACCAATGGCTCGGCAGAACCGACTTTCACAATGGATTGTTCCTGAACGGCCCGAAGTAGCTTGCCCTGTAAATCCAGGGGCACTTCACTGATTTCGTCTAAGAGAAGTGTCCCGCCATGGGCCTTCTCAAAATACCCTTTCCGCTCCAAATGAGCGCCCGTAAATGCTCCCTTGACGTGTCCGAAAAGTTCACTCTCCAATATGCTTCCGGACAATGCTGCACAGTCCGCTACCACGAATGGTCGATTTTCCCTTCTGCTGTTGTCATGAATGGCTTTGGCGGTCAATCCCTTCCCGGTTCCGCTTTCACCCTGGATCAGGATATTGCAGTCAATGGGCGCCACTTTTTCAATGAACCGCATCACCCGGTTCATGATTTGGGAATTACCAAACACCAGCGGTTGTTCGCGACTGTCCTTCAGTTGGTTTTTGAGTTCTTTGATTTCCTGTTGCAGAGATTTTATCTCTACAACTTTTTTCACCAGGTGGAGCAGTTCATCCATTTCAAAGGGTTTGGAAAGATAATCATAGGCCCCGTTTTTCATGGCCTTCACCGCTGTCTCCACGGTGGCATAGCCGGTCATGATAATGACTTCCACAGCCGGCCTTTGCGCTTTGACCTTTTCCATGAGCGCAATACCGTCCATCCCGGACATCCGGATATCAACGAGTAGAAGATCAAACCAAGCCCCTTTCTTTTCCGTAAGTGCCAATGCCGCCGAAGCACTTGATACGCCGATCACCTGATAGCCCTGCCGGGACAAAAGGCGGACACAGCGTTTACGGATGGAATCTTCATCGTCAACCACCAGAACTCGAAAGTTATGCGTCATGGTCATGCCTTGGCTTATGGGCTTTGGAAATGGGGAGCAGAATGCGAAAAACAGCGCCGGACTGCTCCTTTCGGTTCTCGCATGTCAGCCGACCTCCCTGATCCTCCACAATCCGTTTACTGACCGCCAGGCCCAGGCCCGTTCCTTTGCCGCCTGCCTTGGTGGTGAAAAAGGGATCAAAAAGCCTGTTAATTAGTTCATGGGGAATTCCGGGCCCGGTGTCTGCGATGGAAATTCGGATCACGGGGTCTTTCTTATCCGCGTCTAAAAGCCGTATGGAAATGGCAATCCGGCCACCCTCGGTCATGGCATCGCAGGCGTTCTTGACCAGGTTGATAATCACCTGTTGCAGGCTGTTTGAATTCCCCCAAACCGGCGGCAGGTCTTCGGCATATTTTTTGTGGAAAGAAATGTTTTCGATTTCCGCCTGGCGCTGAACAAGGATCAGGGCATCTTCAATAACTCTCACAAGATCCAGATTTTTCCGTTCCTCCGGCATACGTCGGGAAAAATCGAGTAGTTTTCGGGTAATTTTTCGACATCGCCGCGCGTCATTTTCAATTTCTCGAAGCTCTTCGAGGGCCATCTGGAGATCCAACTCCCCCTTTTCAACATCCTCCAGAAGCATTTGCACCGAGATAATCAGACCACCGAGCGGGTTGTTGATCTCGTGGGCCACTTCGCCGGCCAGGGTGCCGATGAGCGACATTTTTTCCGACTGAAACAGCTCCGCTTTCAGGCGCTTCATTTCATCATCAATCCGCTGTTTCTCTTTTTCTTTCGTCAGATCCCGTGCAACACCGACCATTGCGATGGGCCTGTCCTGTTCATCCCGTAGGGGGACACATCGCACATGCGCGGGAAAATGCCTGCCGGACTTGGTCTTCAGCGTAATTTCACCGTTAAATGTTTTATCCCGTCGAATGTGGTCGAGGACGTCGGGGGTTTTCGCACCCAGCAAGACAATGTGACGATTGAGCGCCTCCCGAGCCTTAAATTCAAACATTTGCTCCGAATATTTGTTAAAAAAAACCAGGTATCCATCCAGATTCGTGATCACGATGGACTCAATGATGTTTTCAAGGACATTTTCGATGAATTCCTTGGTGGTCCTCTTCATGCCCAGAATGAGTTGATCCCAGTTGATGGCGTTTTTCCCAAGGCTTTTTGATACAATGCTCCCACCTTCTTTGGAAAACCCTTCCGGTTGGTTTTTGTCCAATGGGCTTTTATTATCCATGTTCGTTTCAATATCTTCGAAAGAGGACTCCATAATTCTCCTCTACCTTACGGGAGGAAAAATTGCAAATTGAAATGATTTTGACTGCTGGAGGAAAAGGGGGCTTGATTCTATTGAGACATCTGTCATATGAATGGTGCGTGTTTGTTTGCAGGTTAAGGGTTTAAGGTGAAAAACAAGAAGTCGAGAGCCGGTCTACTTCCGGCAGGGGTTTAACATGGCAAGAGCTTTGATGGTTTTGGGAACCGGAAGCGATGTGGGCAAATCCATTGCCGCCGCCGCGTTCTGTCGCATATTCAAGCGACGGGGGTTCAAGGTAGCCCCCTTCAAAGCCCAGAACATGAGCAACAACTCCTATGTGACGGTGGACGGTGGGGAGATCGGTCGGGCCCAGGTGGTGCAGGCGGAAGCAGCGGGAATCCTGCCCACCGTCCACATGAACCCCATCCTGCTGAAGCCGTCCTCGGGAACGGGGGCTCAGGTGGTGTTACAGGGCCGGGTGTTCGGGCAGATGGAGGCACTGGACTACCATGGATATAAGCCCCGTTTGAAAGAGGTGGTTCAGTCATCCTACCGTCGTCTGGCAGAGGAATACGACCTCATTATCATGGAGGGCGCCGGCAGTTGCTGCGAGATGAACCTCAAGGAAAATGACCTGGTCAATTTCCCCATGGCCATATGGGCAAAGGCGCCCTGCATTCTTGTGGCGGATATCGATCGGGGCGGTGTTTTTGCACAACTGATCGGTTCCTATCATCTCATGACCCTCAAAGAGCAGTCCATGACCATGGGTTTTTTGATCAACAAATTCCGGGGAGATCCGAGGTTGTTTGAATCGGGGGTCGATATTATTGAAAAAGAGACCCGGCTGCCGGTGCTGGGCGTGGTGCCGTTTTTCCAGGACATCCATATCGATTCAGAGGATTCGGTGGCGGTTCAGGCGGATCAGCGCAACATGCGGCCCGTGGGGCCCAATACCCTGAATATCGGCATCCTTCGATTTCCGGCCATCAGCAACTTCACCGACCTGGAACCCCTGGATCGGGAGCCGGGTGTTGTTGTCAACTATCTCTCTCGGCCAAAGGAAATGTCTGCCGATTATGACGCCTTGATCCTCCCCGGAACCAAAAATGCCATGGAAGACGCCTTGTGGGTTCAAAAATCGGGTTGGAAAAAAGCGGTTCGGGGGTTTGCCGAACAGGGCGGAACCCTCCTCGGCATCTGCGGCGGTTACCAGATTCTGGGTGAGCGCATCAAGGATCCGGAAGGGGTTGAATCGGCACACAAAGAAGTGCCGGGAATTGGGCTCCTTCCCATTGAAACACGGCTTGAAGGACGGAAGATCGTCAGAAAAGTAACCGGTGTCTGCATGGTAAACAAAAAGCGCATTCGCGGTTACGAAATCCATATGGGTCGAACTGTGCCGTTAATCCATGAAGGCGACGCTTTTGTGCGGATTCATGAGCCTGGTAAAAAGACGTCGCGGCATGACGGCTGGGCGACCGGGGAGGGGAAGGTGGCCGGCACCTATGTTCACGGGATACTGGACGCATCCGGCTTTCGAGGGGAATTCCTGAACCGCCTTCGAAGGGCCAGGGGGCTCAGGGAAAGGCCCCCGCGGCAGGGCAGACAGGCCCGGTTTCACCAGTATGACCGCCTGGCCGACCACTTCGAAGCCCACTGTCGGGTGGACGACATTCTGACTTCAATTCTTTCGGAGAGGAATATTTCATGAAAGGACTCAGATCAGCCATCCGGACCCTGACCATTCTGCCGTGCAAAGGCGGCGAAAACGAAAACCTCGCAGACAGCCTGTACTGGTTCGTTGGGACAGGTCTTTTGCTGGGGCTTATACTGTTTTCATTCGGTGCCCTGTGGCAGTGGATGTTGCCATCACCATGGCCCCTGGGCGGTGCGGTGTTGATGGTTTCTCTGGAAATATTTCTCACCCGGGGCCTTCATTTGGATGGACTGGCCGACTGGGCCGATTCCATCGGCGGGTTTGGCCGGCAAAAACGCCTCACCATCATGAAAGACGTATCCGTGGGTGCCTTCGGTTCTCTGGCTTTGATACTGGATGTGGCCCTTCGCGTGGCGATATTTTCACGACTCATGTCCTCAGGATCTCTCATATGGATACTGGCGGTCAGCGTTATTTCCAGGGATATGATGGTGGGGCTGATCACCACCCTTCCCTACGCCCGTTCCGGGGAAGGGATGGCGGGCCCTTTTGTTGCCGGTGCTTCAAAGGAGCATTGGGTTTTTTCCCATTGTCTCTGCCTGATGGTGTGCCTTTTCTTCGGACCGCTGGGAGTGGGGCTTTTCTTCCTGGGATGGGGTTTTACAACCTTGTACGGCAAACGGTGCCGGAAACAGTTCGGGGGCATCACCGGGGACCTGCTGGGGACTGCCAATGAGATGGTGAGCCTGCTGCTGTTGTTGTTCTGCGCCGCCTGGGGAGAAACGATTATGTCCGTGACCAGTTGGTTCTGGCTGCGATAGCCGCCAAAAGGAACATTTATGGCTAAATGCATCTTTGTACTGTGGATGGGATTTCTGCTGGATGTTTTTCTGGGTGATCCCGAATACCGATTCCATCCCATCCGATTGATGGGACGCGGCATATTTCTGGGGGAAAAATGGTTGCGAAAGCTGGGCTTTGCAAATCGCCCCGGAGGGGTCGTCCTGGTATTGGGACTTGTGGGAACTACCCTTGCGGTTTTTCTGCTGTTGTCCCGGGTTCTCAACAACATTTATGAGCCCTTAACATTTCTTTTTCAGGTGTTTGTCTGTTTCTCCTGCCTGGCCCTGAGGGACTTGACCGTGCATCTGGACCCGGTGGTGGATGCTTTGGGAGCAGGGGATCTCAACGCCGCCCGCCACAGTGTTTCGCGAGTTGTGGGTCGTGACGTATCGTTTCTGGATGAAAAAGGGGTTTGCCGGGCCGCCGTGGAAACCCTGGCGGAGAATTTCATTGACGGTTTTATTTCCCCCCTTTTCTGGTATATGGCGGGTGGTCTTGCGGGATGGCTTCTGGGTGCGGAACCTGTGCCTTTTGCCCTCGGCGCCATGCTGGTGTTCAAGGTTGTCAGCACCATGGATTCCATGGTAGGTTACAAAAATGAGCAATATGAAGCCCTTGGATGGGCCGGCGCCAAGCTGGACGACATCATGAATTTCGTTCCGGCGCGACTATCCTTTCTTTTTTTGTTTTTGGGCGCCATGGTTACGGGTCACAACGGGGTTCAGGGGATCAGAATTGGTTTTCGCGATCGGCTCAAGCATGATTCCCCCAACTCGGCCCATGGGGAAAGCTTCATTGCAGGGGCATTGGGTATCCGGCTGGGGGGCCCCGCAAACTATGGGAACGATACGAAAGTTAAACCCTGGTTGGGAGAAGGCTTTGGGGATGCGACACCCTCAGATATTGTGAAAACCATGTGGCTGCTCTGTTGTGCCGCCTGGGTTGCCATGGGGTTTACCGGCATCCCCCTGTTATGGCGATTCTGAAGTCGTGATTTCATTCGCCGTCAGCACGGGTACCGATTGGATTGAGGCTTATCTCGGTAAGGCACCCGGCGATGATAAGGGGTGGCCCCCAGATGGATGTCGGCGTATCGGTCCGCCTGATCATGAGGCGATGGACTTTCAATTGTATAAAAACCATAAGAGAGGACAATATGAAAATCGTAATCGCCTGGGCTTTCCTTATTCTTATGACCATTTCCGGCAATCTATTTGCGGGCCAGTTCAGTGAAATTGAACTGGTCGATGGTGGGGTCATTCGTGGGGAAATCGTTTCCAAGAGTGATGGCGTTTATGTTGTCAAGTCTGATAGCCTGGGTACCCTGAAGGTAAAAGAATCGGAAATTCGGGTTATCCGTGTAGTATCCACTGGTGCGACGGAAAAGGAAATTGTGAGTGCGCCTAAAGGCGCTGCCGCATCCGAAATTCAATCCCTTCAGCAGTCCATGATGAACAATGATGAAGTCATGGGTCTGGTCATGTCCCTTCAGAAAAATCCAAAGATGCAGGAACTCTTAAAAGATCCCGGTTTTATGAAAGCGGTATCCGCAGGCGACATCACAACCCTTATGGCCAACCCGAAGTTTATTGAGTTGTTGAATAACCCTGAAATCAAAGAAATCCGGAAGAAGGTCCTTACCCCCTAGCCGGGAATGAAGGAAAGATAAATGATGAAGTATTGCCGCTGGTTTATTTTATTGGTTCTGTTGACGGTATCCGGTTGCCACGGAAGCGGCAATGGATCGGCCGTCCATGTTGCCGCTGATTTTGAATCGGGCAGCATTGGTGAAGTCCTGATACTAAGCGATGGGGAACTGGAATTATCCCTGGCCAATGACAACCACAATCCGGATCTCCCGAAACGCTGGCGAAACTGGTGGTATGTCCGTATCGAAAACCTCTCCGTTGAACAACCGGTCATTATCCGGCTGAAAAACCGTGGATGGCCGTACTACTATTTGCCGGTCTATTCCTATGATCAGGAAACATGGCATCGTTTCACCAAAAATGAAGTATCCCAGGATGCCGAAGATGAAATCACCATGGAGAAGCAGTTTGATTTTTCCACGGTCTGGATTGCACGATTCTATCCCTATACTTTCTCAAACCTGGAAGCGTATATCCAAAGTGTGGAAGATATTCCATATCTGGAGGTCAAGACAGCGGGCACGACTCAGAATGGATGTCCCATCCGGCTTTTGACGCTAACCGATTTTGATGTTCCCCATACCGATAAGAAGCGAATATGGATGCACGCCCGCACCCACCCCGCTGAAACAGGTCCCTCATTTTTAATCGAAGGTCTCATCAACTTTCTCCTTGGCGATACAAATGAAGCCAGAGATATCCTGTCAAAATTTGTCTTCAACATTGTCGCCATGCAAAATGTTGACGGTGTCATCGTGGGTAATTATCGAACAACACCTGAGAGTGAAAACCTGGAAGTCATGTGGTTTTCCGACCCTGAAAACCCGTTGCTTTTAACTAATGATGCACCGAGGGAGGTTGAAGTACTCCATCAAACGATTCTGGATCTTCTGGATGAAGGCCCGCCCATCGCCATTGCCCTGAACCTGCACGCTTCAAACAGCGAGCCCGACTGCAGACCTTTTTTCTTCCCCCATTTCGGCCCCGAATCTTTGGGGTATAAGGAACGGGAAGCGTCATTATGGCATAAACAGATTCGATTTATCGGCGCTCTGTCGCGCCATTACGGAGCGGAAATGCTTGAACCGGTCCCGGAGCAGGGCGGTTCGTCATTTGCCACAAAATCATATCCTGAAAGCTGGTGGTGGAAAAACTTTCAGGACCATGTGATGGCCATCACCCTGGAAACCACCTACGGTCGGGCAGGCTACGCGCCAAGATGGATTGAGCCTTCCGATCTGCGTAAACTGGGCCATGATGTGGCCCTGGCCATACGCGATTACTCGGATCCTTCCATTACAACGGCTGAGCTCGCTGTGGGATTGGAAAGGGAAATCGTAAGATCCGATCTGGACTTTCCCGAACTCTACCCGCCGGATGATTCCCATGAGTTGAAGGAATAGCGGCAAAGTAGAGGTAAATGTACTCACCTTTTAAACATTTTGTTGCCATGAAAAAATGACGTTTATAAGTTAATCAAACATTGACATAAAGGGGGAAGTTGGTTCTAAAATGACTTAAAAGTCAACATATCTGTCTACATGTTTCCATTTGCTTAATGCATTTTCATGAAATATGATGTTATACCTCTAGCTTTTTAAGTCATGAATGAAGAGAGGTTGAAACTGAATTAGATCTTTCACTTTGTATAGATAAATCATTTTGGAACCAAAATCCCCTTTTTCGTTTTAAACGATGGGTGGGATCGTCGTTACCTGCAGAAGGAGAATGAATTAATCTGCCGCAATCAGCGGGGTATCGTTAAAAGCATTGAAGGGTTACACCCCTGAGGTTACAAGAAATAAAAAAAAGATATTGATTCAAATCTTACCATAAAAAGAAACCTCATATCCCGGAAGTCACTATTATTGAAACTGCACAAAAAATAATAATGAAGATAATTCCATATTTGCCATGTCTAATAATTACCATATCAGCTATCATATTTTGTTTG
>CAYPQJ010000114.1:0-13201 GCA_964412835.1 uncultured Desulfobacteraceae bacterium
TAGGAACGTGGCCGTAATAGCTTTCACAAGAAGGCGCATAGATTTGGGCCAGATTTGTTCGATCTGAAATCACAAAAGCTGAAGGAATAGCAGGCTATTTCAATGTTTTTGTTATTTCAGATCGGGCGAAGATGGTCTGAAGCTATGATGCATGGTTGGGGAAGTTATTGCGGCCACGTTCCTTAGATGGTCAATTCAGATGTTAAAAGGGTGATCCTCTTATTCCAGTGATCCATCCAGCCCGCTTGACATTATCCGGAAGCGGTATGCAAACGGTGAAATTGACCGGGAGGAATTCAAACGAATGCAACAGGCTCTGGGCGGAATTTCCGAGTAAGGATAGTGCATTTTTAGTTTTCCGGAAATCTTTCATTTTCCAAGCCGCTTTATCCCCAATCCCTTCTTAGTAAACTTCATGGTGTAGATTGATAATCTGTAAACTTGTTTTTATGAAAATGCGGACTGAAAACCACGGCGCCTGAGCCCAGAAAGTGAAATTGGATCTGGCACAAGGTCGTGAATTTGAGAACCTCAAAACGCAAGGTTTTATGCATTAATGTAGCGTCTCACAGCCGATAAAATTTCACAAGACTGGAAGATGTATTCTTCAAATTTGTCTGGGACTATCTTGACAATATTCCCAAGATCCGACATCGAAAAACACTGTGATACACCTTTTCTATTACCTCGCTTGGTGACTACCATGAAACACTGATCATCCTCATCTCACGATTCATATCATGTTGTGCTTTGCTTTCGCATACCCAAGAGAATCCGCACCATCGAAATGCGGGGATGAGCCCTACGATCCGTATTATGGCCGGTTGCAGAAGAATATGTGGAAGGGGTATTGGGAACCCATACGGAGCCCCAAGAATGAAAAAAAGGAACGTATCCTCGACCATTCCGGAGAAAAAGCAATCCATTTTTCGGCCTATAAATGAAAAACGAACCGATTCACTTTCTTGAAGGTTGTACTATTGGTTGGATCGATTATTTTTGATATCTATAACTCATTCATATATCAATATATATATAGACCTTTAAAATTGACAGATACGGTCACAACTGAAGAACTTTTTTAAAACCTTTGATTTTTTTCGAAAGATCAGTGATTGCTATTTTTGTTGATAAAATCATTATTATTTGTTTAAACATTTTGCAGTGTTTGAAAAATTGTTCTCCAGATACCTGCAAGAGGCTAGGAATTTAAGGAGGATTGCCATGGCCAGAGGAGACCCTTAGGCCGTCAGTGGACGATCATTCAGACCTGGCATAAGCTGGAAAGGGGAAATCGGCTGCTGAATTGGCTGAAGTGCTCGACATATCTATAATATGCACCGGTGGATGTGCTTTATATACGAACCAAAATCCGGCGCAATCTTGTGTAATTATTTTTTGCCGAGGCCCTAACCTTCAGCAATTCAAGTGGAAGCAGGCAAGCAATCCTTTCTTCGATGTCTTGTTGAATAATTTTACGGCCTCGCTTGTAGGCATGATATGGACCTGAATGCCCTTGGCCCTGATTTGATCGACCAATCCCTTTGCCTCGGTGTTCAGGGAAGCGGCCCCGTTATATCCCGTGCCGATGATAATAGCCTCGGCCTTATCGGTGATCAGGTCCTCAATAATTTCTTTGGAAAAAATATGGTTGCTATCAGGGTCGAACCCCCAGTACCTTACTTTGCCTCCCGGTAAAATCACCAGATCTGTATCGTGCTTCCGGCCGTCGATGACCATTTTGCCAAAGGAGTAGTGTGTGATCGCTGTGTCAGCACTGCCCACAGGGGGGGTGAAATCGATATCATCCGAACACGCAGCGAGGCACAGAGTGATACCGAGGCAAAGGATGATTTGCAGCGCATAACGGCGAAAGAGCATTGGATTGTCTCCTGTGTTAAATTGTTTACTTCAAAAGTTGTCGGGTTCGCAGGTAATGCCGGTAATCCGGTCCTGTTCAAAATCAAAAAGCACCTGGGACTCAGATCCATTCGTTACGGTGACGGCATGGCCATCCAGAGCTTTTCCCACAACGGCCGCGTTTATACCCCTTTCCTCGAAAAGACCAATAATACTGGTTGAGAATCTCGGCCTGGCCGACAGGATAAACCCGAAACTCTGAAAAGAAATCAGCCATTCCGACAGCGCCAGGGGGGCAGGGCAGGGGATGGCATCGAGATGAATCATCGCCCCGCATCCGGAGTTCTCCATCATAATGGACAGGGTTCCCAACAGGCCCGCATTGCTCACGTCCTTACAGGCAAAGGCCCACGCTTGTTCGGCAATGAGGGGAAGGGCTTCGAGGCGATAAAGCAGTTCCTCTGTGGTTTTTCCGGAGTTGGCATCCCAGCTGGTGACCGATGAACAGCCCACCTGCCCGCTGAGATCCGCTGCAAAGACCAGGTCGTCGCCCGGTTCGGCCAGGTGGCTGCGAAGGAGTTTTTGGGCGTGCCCCAGAATGGCCACGGAAAGGGAAGGGACGTCAGCCGGCGCGTCCGGATGGAGGTGCCCTCCCACCATGGGGACGTTCAACTTTTCGCATCCTTTTTTGATGCCGTCGATGACCTTTGAGCGGTGCGTTTCATCCCCGCTGGCCAGCACGTTGACCATGGCAATGGGCCTTCCTCCCATGGAATAGATGTCGTTTACGGTCACCATTACCGAGGCTTTTCCGGCGGCATAGGGTTCGTTCTGAAGGAGTTTGGTCATCATGCCGTCGGCCGCCAGGAGCAGGTATTCATCCTTGAAGGGAATGACCGCTGCGTCGTCCCCGTAATTGGGAAGCTGGGGTCCGGGAACCCCATGCAGAATGAGCTTGTCGTAAACCTCCGCGATGGGCCGCTTGCGCACAAGGCCCAGGTATTCACGGGTGTTTTGGATTACTTCAGCGAGGTCTGTTTTCAATGGTCTTTTCTCCTGACGGGTTAGAGGGTGTTTGGAGGTCTGCTTCCATCAGCTGATGGGGCCGTCCGAAATAGGTCTCAATGGGGCCTATGGCTTTCCATCCCAGTTGCTTGAAAAAGGCAACGTTTTTTTCCTGAATATGCGCGGTAAAATGGTTGCAGGCCCGTTTTTTGACAATTGCCACCGCCTCCCGTACCAGCAGTTCGCCGGCGCCCGATGCCCGGAACTCCTTTTTGACGGCAAGCCTTCCGCCGATCCAGTCGCCGTTCCCGGTTCCGGCGGGATAAACGCGCACCGTTCCGATGACGCGGCCTTCATGTTTGGCCACCAGGTGGATGCCGTTTGGGTCGTTTTCGTCTTCATCCGTACCTTTGAAAAGTTTTTGCTCCTGCACAAAAACCGCTTTTCGAATGGTGAAAGCGGTCATGTACTCCTCTTCCGTCCTTGCCGGGTGACAGATGAGCGATTGGACCGGCCGTTCACAGGCGGGCAGGGCGGAACAGGCCCCGCACCGCACGCAGCCGGCCCGGCTCCGGTGGTATGACAATCCCTTTCCGGATAGGATACCCGCAATTTCACCATAGATGGATTTCATGATTTCCGGGTCCGGAGGCAGTGCTTTTTCCATTCGTGATCCGGGGATTGGCCGCAGTGGGACCACGAAAGGGTACACCCCCATATCGGCCAGCAGATCGCTTCCCCAAAGGACATTTTCGGGGTTTTCACCCAGACCCGCCAGGATAAAACTGCTCACCTGGTTGGGTCCGAATATGCGAACGGCCTCTTGCCAGCTTTTGCGGTATCGTGTAAGGCCCATGGCAGCTTTTATGGGGGCCGATTTTTTGAGAATTTCAGCATCAAAGCTTTCAATGTGGATGCCAACCGTATCAACGCCGGCATCTTTCAGTTCCCGGAGCTTCTCTGAATTGCGGGGGGGCATAAACTGGGCGTGGATGGGGAGGCCTGTTTGTTTTTTAATGGCCCGGGCGCTTTGGGCAAGGATGGAAAACTCAGATTCAGGTGGGGTTGCGGTCCCCGTGGTTAAGACCACATGACGGATTTTGTCCATGGTTTTGGCCTTTTGAGCCGTTTCCGCAAGTTGGTCCGGTGTTTTGAGTAGAATGGTATTTCGATTGGCGAGGGAGAGTTCAATGCCGCAGAACCGGCACCTGTTTTGGGTGTTCCAGTAGGCACAGGTCTGAAGCACGGACGTGGCCAGACAGTCCGTTCCGTGAAGCAGGGCAATTTTCTGGCAGGAGGTCCCGTCCGTGGTGGTCTCATCGTAAAATTGCGGTCGGAGTACGGTTTTAACGGGAAGTATTTCGATGTTGTTTTTACAGAGTAAAAGCCTGTTTTCTCGAACTTTCAGAGAATAGGGCGAGTCGGCCACATAGGGACTGTTGGTGGGCACGCTCACGGCAAAGCCCCCGATCACCAGGGAACCTGCTTCAGCCGGGCCGGCACCGCCCGTTCTCTGAAGGGCATTTCCCGGAATTCTCACGCCCAGGCTCTGGACTTCCGTTATGGTTGCGGCAAGGGGTGATATCATGTTGCCTCACTTCTTTCAGCTTCCAGAGCGTCCAGTATCCTTTTTCGCATCTGGTTGCATGCGGCACTGGTTCGCTCCCGGGGTCTCGGGGCCGTGATTTCAAACCGGTCGATGATCCTGGCCGGTCGTTTGGAAAATACCAGTACCGCGTCGCTTAAAAAAACCGCTTCATCCACATTGTGGGTCACAAAAATGATGGTGACCTTCTGTTTCCGCCATAACTCCAGGAGAAAGGCCTGTAGATTGTTCCGGGTTTGGCTGTCCAGGGAGCCGAAGGGTTCATCCATCAATACCAGCTTTGGATCGGTGATCAGTGTTCGGGCGATGGCCACCCGCTGCTGCATGCCGCCCGACAATTCATGGGGATAGCGGTTTTCGAAATCCCCGAGACCAAAGGAGTGAATGTAGTCCATGGCGGCGGCGCGCCGTTCCTTTCTGGGAACATCCATCATTTCAAGGCCCAGTTCAATGTTCTCCAGCGTTGTGCGCCATGGAAAAAGGGCATATTCCTGGAAAACCAGGCCGATTCGGTCCACGTCATAGGATATTTCACGGCTGTCCAGCAGGAGATTCCCTTCCGATGGTTTTTCCAGCCCCGCAATAATGCGTAGCAGTGTTGTTTTGCCGCAGCCGCTGGGCCCCACGATGGACACGAACCGGCTGTCATCCATGTGATAATGAATGTCATTGAGCACTTGGATGGTTTCAGCCGCCTTTTTGTCTTCAAAAAACTTACAAAGCCCTATGATTTCAAGGCCCATGAAACATCTCCATAACGGTTAGCGGTTTCGACTGTTTTTTTCCGGTCGCAGCAGAAGTTCTTGCGCCGGACCGAAGCAGAGGCGGCACACGATGCGCACCCCCAGAAAAGAAAGTATGGCGGTAGAGCCCACGAGCATGACCATCACCAGGATCTGGTAGCGGATGGCGATTAGCGGATCGGCCCCTGCCAGGATCTGGCCGGTCATCATACCGGGAATGAACACCACACCCACAGCCATCATGGAATTGATAGAGGGGATCATGCCCGCCCGCATGGCGTTTTTAACCATGTCCTTTGAGGCCTCCCGATAGTCCGCGCCCAGACATAACATCATCTCCACTTCCTGCCGCCGTTTTTTCAGCTCACCCAGCAGTCGATCCAGGGAAATGGCCACCGCATTCATGGAATTGCCGATAAGCATTCCGGCCAGCGGGATGAAATACTGAGGTTTCCACCATGGGTTAGCCCCGATGACCACGCCGGTAATCAGAAAGGCTACCAATGCATAACTGATGGTCATGGATACCAGCATGGGCCAGAAAAAGGACACCTGCTTTTCCTTGATGCGGCTCCTGATGATCCGAACGGCGAAAACGATCATGAACAGGAAAACGGCCAGAACCAGCCAGACCGAATCCAGGCGAAAGACGAATTTCAGCACATAGCCCAGCAAAAACAGTTGCGCAAAGGTGCGGATGGTCCCCACCAGGAGATCCTTCTCCAGCCCGAGACCATGATACAGGGATGCGCCCCCGGCCGCAAGGACGAACACCAGGGCCAGAAGCAGCTGGTATGGGCCGATTTCAATAATGCCGTGGGTCATGAGGATTCCTCGATCCGGCCTTCCCCAACCCGTAAATATCTGGGTTTGACACGCCCCTGGCCGTATGTTTTGTGCGTGACGACCAATATGGTAAGGCCTGATTCGAGGTTCAATCGTTCAATGAGTGTCATTACGGCCTGAGCGCTTTTCCGGTCAAGGGCACTGGTCGGTTCGTCCAGGAGCAGAATCTCCGGTGAGAGCAGAAGGCCCCGAATCAGGCAGAGGCGCTGAATTTGACCCACGGAAAGGTTCATGGCATGATCGTTCATTTCCACATCATGCAAAAAAACATCCCTTAAAAGGTTGTTCAGTTTCTCTCGATGGGGTCGTGCCAGATGGAGATTTTTTTTGAAGGAGAAGGGCAAAAGCAGGTTTTCTTCCACCGATCCATCCACCATGGTTGGGGTCTGCTGAATATATAATAGAGAACGGCGAAGTATCGGGGGTGAGTAACTTTCGAACGGTTTGTCCCGGAACCGTATTTCACCTGAGATAGGTTCTTCAAGGCGGTTGATCAAGCGAAGAAATGTGGTTTTCCCCGCACCCGAGGGCCCCTGAACCAGATAGAAAGCCCCCTTAAGGATGGAGAGAGACAGTCCCTTGAAAAGCGGCGTCTTCCCTTCAAATGCAAAGGTTACATCTTTAAAATCGAGGATGTTGTTATTGTCCATGGTCTGATGCGATACCTTGGGTCAAACCCGCCATTTGACAAATTTTCTTTCGCAGGCCTTTAGCCCTCCGTTAATCAGGTAACCGATCAGGCCGATGACCAGCATGCCTGCCAGTATTTCGTCCGGTCGCTGAATATCCCGGGCCGTCATGATCATGTATCCGAGGCCATAGCCGGTCCTGACGCCGGTAAACTCGGCAGCCACCAGGGTCATCCACCCGATGCCCACGCCGATACGCATGCCCACAAAGATGGAAGGGATGGACCCGGGGATCAATACCTTAAAAAAGATATCTTTCTTTTTGGCGTTCAGGGTCTGGGCCACCTCGAAATAGATGGGGTTGATGGCCAGAACCCCTGAAACCGTATTGAGCAGAATGGGGAAAAATGCGCCCAGAAAAATTATGAAGGCAGCCGACTTCATGCCGATACCGAACCACAGAATGGCGATGGGAATCCAGGCCAGGGGCGGGATGGGCCGGACCAGTTCCACCAGGGGGTTGGTAATGCGCCTGAGTCTGGGCGACCAGCCCATCAACAGCCCTGCGGGAATTCCCAGAAGCACGGCGGCGGCAAAGCCGAGTGCCACCCGGTAGAGGCTGTAGAGGATATGGTTCGGTAAAAGATGACCCGGTGGCATGCCGATAATTATCAGATCTTTTAATCCCAGGAGAATCTTAAACGGAGAGGGCAGCAGATGGGTCGGTATGGCCTTGAGGCTGCAAAGTACCTGCCACAAAATGAGCAGGATGAGTAGTAGAATGTATCGGTCAAACCTCATTTCCCGACAACTTTTTCCAGAACACCGGGGTCAATGAACCGGTTCACAAAGGTTTCCGCATTGGGTATGTCAATATATTTCAATCGGGACAGAAAATCCACATATTCCGTTTCGCCGTCTATGCTCAACTCATAGGTGTAGTTCACATTCTTCATGGCGGTTCGAACCGTTTCTTCGTCCATGCCGGTGTATTTCATTCCGATTCTTACAGCTTCATCGGGGAATTTATGGATAAAATTGGTCGCTTCCACATGGGCTTTGACCATGCCTTCCACATCCCGGGGCCGTAACTTCCGAAAGCCGTCATCCGCAATCAGGACGCAGCAGGGATGGTTTTTCCAAATTTGACTGGATGTGAGCAGAACTTCGCCCACCCCCATGGTCTGCGCTTTGGCAGGATAAGGCTCCCAGGCAATGAACCCATCAATCTGTTCCGTTTTAAGTGCTCCGATCATCTCGGGGGGTTTTAAAACAATGATGGAGACTTTTTTAGGGTCCACCTTGAATTTCCGAAGGGCTTTCTGAAGAAGAAAATCCTGTACCGTTGAATGACCGGGGATGGCGATGGTTTTACCCGAAAGATCAGCGGGTTTTTGTATGGCGGATCCCTTTTTCACCACGATGGCGGATCCCTCTGTGTTGACCTGGGCCAGTACCGTCGCTTTGGCCACGCGGTTGGCCACTGCCGTGGTGGCGGGGGCTTCACCCACATATCCCATATCCAGGGCGCCCGCGGCAAAGGCGCTCATCTCTTCGGGTCCGGCCTTGAAAATGCCGGCTACTTGAGCCTTTGCGCCATTTTTTTCATAAAGTCCTTTTTCCATGGCCACCCAGCAGGCCAATTGATGAATATCGCTTTGCAGGTAACCGATGCGGATCGGATTTTCTTCGCCCGTAACGACATCCTTTATCTGTAATGAGAAGAGGATCGAAAAACATATCATGAGCGCGAACTTTTTCAATTTTGAATCCTTTCCGGGGCCTTATCCCGTGTTTCATAGTTCAACTACTGATCTTCATAATATCCCTGTAAATAAGACATTGTCAATATTTCGCGACAACTGCCGTCAACTTCCGAGAGAAAAATGGCTCATTGTGGATTTGCGCCCACATCCCTTCAGGATATAAACCGGTCATGGCCAATTATACGGAATACGGTTTTCGAGGCGCCATGGCCAAGCCTTATCAGAAGGGTGATTTTGAGCAGACTTTGAAAGCGGTCCTCGGGTAAGCAATAAAAGAGGATGGAATATAAAAGGAGCCTGTCAGATCGTCAAGATTCCAACAGAATGATTCGGTGGCTTCCTGAAATGCCGTCGTTTTCTTGTTGCAGCCCATCTTTTTTATTTTTCAAGGCTACAAAGAAAAGATCCACGCACACCCGAGAAGCCTGTAGAATAAGTGCCATCCAACTTTCATTTTTAATTTTAACCTTTGTGGGGTTTTATCCCGCACCTGGTTTTTTTGTCAGTGTTAAAGTTGACCCTTGGCACTTAAGTAAAATCTATGCCAAAGCGCTCCCCATGTCAAGACCGATTTTAAGGGCTTCCTGAATCTGTCTCTCCATCAATGAATGGTCAATCCGAAGAAAAGGAAAATAATGGATTCTCACTTGGGTTGCACCACCTCATAATACCGGTTCGGGGACATGCCTGCAAATAAAACCGCACCGGGGCAGGGCACCACGAGCTTTTTTTTCCACGCTGAACCGATGATGTTGAAAAGTTCCAGGCAGGCGGAACAGAGATGAGTCGTTTTCCCGAGGGAGTAGGGGACCGGTTCCCCGTCTTCAAGAAAATATTCCGGCTCGATGAAGTTGGCATGATTGGCGCAGTGGGTTATGAACAGCTCTTCATAGCTTTTGCCGTGTATGCCCATGACCTTCAGCCAGCGCTCATTACGATCATTTTCTTCCTTATCAATCCTGTCCCAGGCATCCGGCTTTGATGCCTGATAGCTTTCGCGATCCAGAAGGGCCAGCTGTTTCGATTGGTCTGGAAATTTGCGGCAGCGGAACTTGGAATACCGAATACGGGTTTCTTCCAACAGGCCCCATGGGGCCAGGTTACGGGAGCTGATGAGCAGGGTTTGGCCGAAATATGGGGATGTTTTGTACCAGGAGAGCTGCCTTTTGCAGAGGGTGTATTTTTCCCAGGCATCGGGCGGTACATAGCCCAGATCAACATTTTTAGATAGGGGAACACATACCGCCTTTTTGGCCTCGTGCATCAAAAGGCCATTTTCAGCCGCCATGACCCTTACGCGGTCAAAGAGCGCAGCATCCATCCAGTACACATATTTTACGAATCCGTCGATGAGTTCTCCTCCTCAACAGGCTTTTTGGCTTTCGGTTCACGGGCTTTCCGGGTTTTTCTGACCTTTCTCTCTTTTTCGGGTTTTTTAGTCTTTTCATCCTGTAGACTTGCCTCCACCAAAAAGCTGATATCCCGCATGATCAATGGAGAATTGGTGGCGGCGATGCCCACCTGGAGCCCCTGATAGCAGAATGGGCAGGCGGAGACCAGTTCTTCAGCCCCTGTTTCCTCCGCTTCCTGTACCCGCCGCTGGGCCATTTTGTTCTGAACGTCCGGATATCCCGATTTAAGCCCCCCGCCGGCCCCGCAGCACCTGGAATATTCACGGTTCCGTGGCATTTCGATGAGTTCCAGGCCGGGAATGGCCTCCATAATAAACCGGGGATCATCGTATACCCCGGAGGCGCGGCCCAGGTGGCAGGGATCGTGGTAGGTGATTTTTTTTTCCACGGGCGTTTTGAATTTCAGTTTTCCATCCTCATACAGGCGGCGAAGAAATTCCACCGTATGAAGCACCTCGAAGTTGAGCTTCCCCACTTTGGGATAATCTTCCTTGATGGTTTTGAAGCATCCCGCGCATGAGGAGATAAGGGTTTGAAATCCTGCTTCATGGAACATTTTGATATTGTCGGTGGCGATGCGTTCAAACTCCGGATCCCCCATTCTGAGCATGACGCTGCCGCAGCATTTTTCGTCCTTTCCAAAGACCCCGTAGTCAATGCCCAGGGTCTCGAGGATATTGATGGTGCTGACCGCCACCTGTAAGACGTTGATGTCGTAGGCTGCGGTGCATCCCAGGAACAAAAGGACCTTGGCATTTGTTTTTTTCATTTCTTTGGGCAAGTCGGCGATGAGCCCTTCCTTCTTGGCCCGCCTAGCCCATTTGGTGCGCCCGGCCCGGGGTTGCTGCCAGGGGTTGTCGTAGCTTTTGACGCTTTTCACCAGGGCCTTCTGGGATTCCAGGGGACCGTAGTCCGCTCGAACGATGAGGCGACGGATATCTTCCCACAGGTTGACCGTATCGATCTTGGCAGGACAGACGATGTGGCACTGGCCGCAGGTGGAGCATTCGTAGAGGTTCCGGACAAACTCCTGTACCTGAGCATCGTTGACTTCCCGGTATCCGAAGAGGGTCGCGACGAGTTTTTTCAGCGCACCGGGGCCCTTTTCACTCCTGACAATGCGCCCGATCAGCCCCTGCTGGGAGCGGATAATGTTCAGGAAATCCGTTACTTTGGCTCTGGGAATAATGCTTTCCTTGGCATCCTGGTCATAAACCGGACACCAGGTGAGACATTCGCCGCATCGGGTACAGGCGTCCAGTTCGATCAGCCGGCGCATATCCAGGTTGGAGATGAGGATGTCCCGGACTTTTGCTTCAGGTGATGGCGGGGGCGCTTCTTCGGTCTTTACAACGGGGGCGGCTTCTTCCTTCGGCGGCGGCGACTTCGGTTTGCTTTCCGGGGGTGTTTGGGCTTTTGCCTCCAAGGATTCGGTATTTTCCTGTATAGGTATTTTTTCAGTCGTTATGGATTCGTTTTCAGCCATTTTTTCCCCTGAGTTAGGTGGTGCGCGTCATTTCATTTTATAGTTCAACAACAATGTAAGGGGTGTATTAAACATATGCCGCATTTTTCCAAAAGGCAGGTACGCCACGAAAATCGCCCCCACCACAGCATGTGCCCACCATATATACGGATAGACTGCAGTCCATTGTATTGTTGTGAGCGAAAGAAATCCGGAGAGGGGATAACCGATAAAGGAATAGAGCCCCGCTTCGGGGGGGAGTTGCGTCATCAGAATTCGTGCGCCTTCCGCCAGAAAACCGAGAAAGACCAGGAGCCCGATCAGGAGCAGGGCCAGGTTGTCTTTGGCTTCAGCGATTACATGGGGGGGCTTGATGATGAACCGCTGAAGCGCTGCCAGCACGATTCCCAGCAGGATCAAAATGCCACAGAGGTCATTTACAAACGCCATAAACCCGCTGTTCTTGTCAATCAGGATGACCGCGAGCGAACTTTCAGGTCCGATACGTGAGACAAAAAAGGTAAACACGCTCAACAGGAAACGGAAAAGGATGGGTAAAAAGATGAGGGAATGAATGAACCATCGTTTCACGCTTTCCTGAAGAAGTCGCCGCTGAAGAATCACATCCAGTAAAATGGTTTTCAGAATGGTGAAGAAATCGCTTGAAAAAATTGTACCCCAAATGGATTCAGACACAAAGCCGATTTTGCGGTGCATTGATTTTTCTTCACCCTGAACGCTCCCTTGAAACCAGAAGTGAACCGTGGCAAGAATTCCTATAACCAGCAGAATGAATGCTACCCAGAAAACAGGCCCGCCCATGGTTAGCGACACATCGTGACACATGATGCAGATGAAGCTTTTGGATGGAAGAATTATGTCGGCTGCGCCCACCTTGTTCTCCTGCGTGTGGCAGCGCTGACAGAAATCCGCCCGATCGGTGTCCTGAAGGGCATGGTCGGTAAGACCAATGGGCATTTTTTTGTCATTGGTATGGGCCGGACGAACCTCGTTGGATTCTTTATCCAGGTAAACAAATTTGGAAACGGTGTGGCAGGCCTGACAGCGAACCCGGAGGTGAGGTGCATGAATTTCACCCGCGCCATTATGGAAAGGATGGCAGGAAAGGCATTGTGCGCCTTCTTTTGACTGGTGGGGAGACCTGGCAACGTCCGTGTGGCACTGAATACACCCCACGAAAGCATGACGCCCCTTGCGAATGTCTTCAGGGTCAATTTTCAGGGACACTTTTTCTTTATGGACGGTCTTTGTGCAGGAATCCTTCTGGTGGCATTCCAGACAGAAGACCTGGGACGCAAAGGCACCGGCATTGGTCTCCACATTGGGATAGCGGTGGCATTCCAGACAATCCCGCGCTTTCCCTTCCAGAAGGGGGGGCATCATGGGGTTCGTTTGATTGGCTTCGGCGCTCCAAATGAAAAATGTCAGAAGAGATGCCGAACAGATACTCAGAAACAAAATCCCTTTGATAAACTGTCCCATCAATCGTTTTCCCATGTTATTCCTGTTTTTATGATGTTGGCGCTCATTCCGCATTCCGCACTCCGCAATTTCACAGGCTATCCAATTCCCCGGGATGTTCATGCATCATCTTTTCCCGAGTGGTTTTGCCGTTAAAGATGCTCTTGTCGACGGGAAATATTTCAGGCCTCAGGTGGGTTGTTAAAATGTGAACCACAAATTTCAACGCTACGGCAAGAATGGCTTCATACAGATGCAGCACCTGGGCCAGATTGATAAAATATCCTGGCAGAAGCGTGGAAAAAAATTCCGGAAACCACAGAAACAGGCCGGTAAGTCCCATGGTGTTCATGCCCAGGAAGAGGGCCAGATAGTCAAATTTTTCCC
>CAYPQJ010000115.1:0-4772 GCA_964412835.1 uncultured Desulfobacteraceae bacterium
CATGACCGCATCATGAGCCTTTCGGGCGCAGGCATCATGGGGAAGACAGGCGAGCACACAACAAAGAGCGCCGGCCGCCTCTTTGAACAGAAAATAGGCTTGGGTCTGATCTGAAACTGCGCGGTTATAAAAAACACTTTCCAAACCGGCAATGGTTTTTAGGCCAATCTTTTCGGGCCGTGCTCCGGCCAGCGTATGAATCCGGCAAACAGTCAGATATTTAGCGGAAAAATCATAATGGTCATGATTCAGAACAATTTCCGCATCGGTTAATTCCCTTTTGATATTGCGATGGTTCATGCTCACTGAAAATATTTGACAAGTTCGGATAATTCCTTTAGTTTTCACATTCAGGCCGGGCTGATGTCATCCATTGGGCCACGGTCCCTAGAAGTCGATACCATATGTCAAAAACCGCTGATTTGCAATCATCCGTTCATACCTGCATCATAAATGATTGGAGGCCATTTTTTTTATGAATCGAAAACCTACCTATGAGGAACTGGAAAAAAAAGTCGCGCAACTGCAAGAAGCGTTGGCCCAGTGCCGTCATGTTGAAAAAGACCTGAAACTAAACCTTGCCGAAAATGAAGAGGGCCCCCTGCGGGTCATGTTTGATATCCTCCACGACAATGCTCTGTTGCTGGATCTGGATGGAAGAGTGCTTGCCATAAACACTCCGGCGGCCCATGGACTGGGGAAGGAGCCCGATGAGATTGTCGGCAGGAGTATTTATGACTTCCTGCCGGAAAAGGTGGTTGCCTTTAGGAAGGAACAAGCCATGAAAGTTGCCTCGGAAAAGCGACCCGTCACTTTTTCGGAGGAGTCCCGGGGGATAATTCTTGATTGGAAAATTTACCCGGTTTTTTCTGAAGGTGGACAGGTGGCCAGATTGGCGGTGTTCGGCCGGGACGTCACGGGAAGTAAGCGCTTGGAAGCACAACTCCAGGAGGCGCGTAAAATGGATGCCCTGGGCACTCTGGCGGGCGGTATCGCACATCAGTTCAATAACGCACTTACGGCCATTACCGGAAATGTCGGCCTGATGGAGATGGATCTGCCCGACGACCAGAGGTATTCTCGGAATATTGCGGACATGAAAACTTCGGCCCGCAGAATGGCACATCTGACCAGTCAACTGTTGGCCTATGCCCGCGGGGGACAGTATCATTTGCAAAAAACCCCCATAAGGGATTTTCTCGAAAATACCTTCTCGCTCATTCAGCATACCCTGAAGCCCTCTGTGCACCTGGAAACGGATTTGCCCCTGGATCTGATGCAGGTGAAAGCGGATCGCACCCAGATGCAGATGGTCATATCGGCCATTGTGGCCAATGCCAATGAAGCCATCGAAACGGACGGGCGCATCAGGGTTTCCGCCCGGAATGTGGAACTGGATGAGGCATCCTGCAACGGGTCCATGCAGCCGGGGCCCTATGTTCGGGTGACCGTCACTGACGACGGCAAAGGGATGGATGAGGAAACCCAAAACCGGATTTTTGAGCCTTTTTTCACCACCCATTTTATCGGCAGGGGCCTGGGCATGGCCGCCGTTTACGGGATTGTGTCCAACCACGGGGGATCCATTACCGTGGAATCCCAACCGGGGGAAGGGACCCGTGTTCAGATGAATCTCCCTGCCGTGGGGGAACCAAAACCGGCTGTGGAAGATAGCCCAGCGGAAAAAGCCACGGGTCAAGGTGAAGGAACGGTCCTGGTGATTGAGGACGAGTCGGACGTGATGGAGATCACGTCAGAAACCCTCAAAAGACTCGGATATACGGTGGTTGAGGCTACGACCGGCAAAGAGGCCGTCCGGAAAGCCCTTTCCACCGTGCCCATTGATGTGGCGCTTCTGGATATTAAATTGCCGGATATGAGCGGTGCTCAGGTATATCCCCTGATTATGGAAGCGAGGCCTGGCCTCAAGGTCATTGTTTTCAGCGGTTATGCCCTGGATGGACCTGCCCGGGAAATTATGGATGCCGGAGCGAACGGTTTTATTCAAAAGCCCTTTTCCATTAAAGGACTATCGGAAAAGATAACGGAAATATTGAAGAAATGATTGAGATGGCGTAGGGGCGAAAAATTTTTCGCCCTTACTGACTCCGGAAAGGATCTGTCGTGAAAGTACTGGTCGTAGGCAGTGGGGGAAGAGAGCATGCCTTGGCGTGGAAGCTGGCCCAATCAAGCAACGTGAAAAAAGTATTTGTGGCGCCGGGCAATGCGGGAACGGCCCGGGAAGCCGGTGTGGAAAACGTCCCGATCGGTTCGGACGACATAGCGGGACTTCAGGCATTTGCCGAGAAAAACAATATAGACTTGACCATCGTGGGGCCGGAAGCGCCCCTGGTTGAAGGGATTGTAGACAGATTTGATCAGGCAGGGCTTAAATGCTTTGGTCCCAGCGTTGGTGCGGCCCAGTTGGAAGGATCAAAGGTTTTTTGCAAGGATTTCCTGGCCCGCCACCACATTCCCACGGCCTCGTATAAAGCATTCACGGATCTGGCCTCGGCAACGGCCTATATCCATGAAAAGGGCGCTCCTCTTGTGGTTAAGGCGGACGGTTTGGCGGCGGGAAAAGGGGTTATTATCGCGCAATCCGAGGCAGAAGGCATAGATACGGCGGCAGGGATGCTCGCAGGAGAATCCTTCGGTGATGCGGGCAAGCGAATTGTTGTGGAAGAATGTTTGAAAGGGGAGGAGGCCAGTTTTATTGTAATGGTGGATGGAAAACATATCCTGCCGCTGGCCACCAGCCAGGACCACAAAGCCCGCGATGACGGGGATCTTGGCCCCAACACGGGTGGTATGGGCGCCTATTCACCGGCACCGGTGGTTACGCCGGCACTTTATGACCGCATCATGAAGGAGGTCATCGAACCCACGGTGAAGGGCATGGCCTCTGAAGGAAATCCCTATCGAGGGTTCCTGTATGCGGGGGTGATGATATCCGGCGACGGCACGCCCAACGTACTGGAATACAACTGCCGGTTCGGTGATCCCGAAACCCAGCCCATCATCCTGCGGCTTCAGTCGGACCTGGCGGACATGTGCCTGGCGGCCATGGAACAGCGACTGGATCAAATTCAAGTAAAGTGGGATGACCGGGCTGCTTTAGGCGTTGTGATGGCGGCCGGCGGATATCCGGTGGGGTATCAAAAGGGTGATGTTATTACCGGTCTCACCGAAACAGAGGCGGAAGGTACCAAGATCTTTCACGCGGGCACGGCCTTAAAAGAAGATCAGGTGGTGACCAGCGGCGGAAGGGTACTCTGTGCCACGGCTCTCGGGAAAACCGTGAGCGAAGCCCAGGCAAAGGCCTACGATCTGGTTCGAAAGGTTCATTGGAATGGGGTTTATTATCGAAAGGACATCGGTTACCGGGCGGTTGAAAGGGAAGGATAGGGGATAATCGGTCACAGGGTGCAGTTGTCAGGGTGCAGAAAAATCAGCTTCGATTGGCATCCTGTCCCCTGACAACTGTCCCCTGCCCCCTTGCGAACGATTACGATAGGGGTTTATCCGCACTTGGTAAATCCGCAAAAGTGACAGGTCATGCACCCTTCCTCAAAGCTGATGGTCTGGCCGCATTCGGGACAGGTCTCCCCCAGGAGGCTTTTTCCATGATTGCCCCGTTTGGCCACAGGCTGATCCTGCATGTATCGTTTCTCAAGGACCCTGCTGATGGCATCGGGAATGGACAGAACCAGACCGTCCTTCTGGAAAATGGGATGTTCGCCGCCGATTCCTTTGAGCTGTTCCACGATCTTTTCCACGTGAACCCCCGATCGAAGTGCCAGGGAAACCAGCCTGCCGATGGCTTCGGTCTTGGCGGTGGTAGACCTGCCGGATTTCCCGATGGTGGCAAACACTTCAAAGGGCCGGTCTTCAAATTCGGTCACCGTCACATAAAGCGCGCCATAGCCCGTGGTTATTTTGGTGGTAAAACCCAGGAGGGTTTCGGGTCTTTTCTCCACGGCGGTCATGAACCGGCCATGGGGCTGCTTCTCCTTGTCCGTAAATGAGAGAACCTGATTTTCCTTACTGCCGTCCCGGTATATGGTAACACCCTTGCAGGACAGGGCATAAGCCAGATCGTAAACCTTTTGAACATCGCCAACGGTTGCGTCATGCGGCAGATTCACGGTTTTAGAGACCGCATTGTCCGTATGTTTTTGAAATGCCGCCTGCATGCGCAGGTGCCACTCGGGGATGATGTCGTGGGCGGTTACGAAGACGGCACGGTCTTCCTCGGGGATCTCTTCAATGCCGCCGATGGTCCCCTTTTGTTCAACCACATCCATCAATTCCGAACTGAAATACCCTTTTTCTTTTGCCCTTTTTTCAAAGTAGGGATTGGTTTCCACCAATCGATCATTATCCATGACATTTCTGGCAAAACTGAGGGCAAACAGGGGCTCTATACCGCTGGAACATCCGGCGATAATGCTCAATGTGCCGGTGGGCGCAATGGTGGTGGTGGTGGCGTTCCGATAGGAGCATTTTTTTCGTCCCTTGAAAACGCTCTTGTCAAAATTGCCGAAAACGCCTCGCTCTTCCGCCAGCTGTCGGGATGCTTCATGGGATTCTTCCTGAATAAAAGCCATGGCCCCCTCGGCCGTTTCGAGGGCTTTTTCTGAGTCATAGGGAATTTTCAGCTGGTACAGCAGATCGGCAAACCCCATGACGCCCAGTCCGATTTTGCGATTTCCCCTCACCATGTCGCCGATTTCAGGCAGGGGATACTGACTCATGTCGATGGTATTGTC
>CAYPQJ010000115.1:4872-13148 GCA_964412835.1 uncultured Desulfobacteraceae bacterium
CGGGGGTCAATGAGGTCATAGCCTGTATCCGCCTTGACGCTTTCCATGAAAGCGTCGGTGACCCCCACGGAAATATTGAAGTTGTTCAGGTCTTCATTCTTCTGTTTGCAGTGAATGAATTCCAGGATATCCGGGTGATCAACCCTCAAAATGGCCATATTGGCGCCCCTTCGGGTCCCGCCTTGTTTGACCTGCTCCGTGGCCGTATTAAAAATTTTCATGAAGGAGACCGGCCCTGAAGCAATGCCGCCGGTGGTGCCCACACGGCTTTTCTTAGGTCTTAAACGGGAAAAGGAGAATCCGGTGCCCCCACCGGACTTATGGATGAGGGCGGCATTTTTGAGGGAATCAAAAATGCCGTCCATACTGTCTTCAATGGGAAGTACAAAACAGGCGGCCAGTTGTCCCAGTTCACGGCCCGCGTTCATCAGAGTGGGAGAGTTGGGGAGAAATTTGAATTCGGTCATCAGGCGGTAAAAGACCGCCTCAACCTCATTGATCCGCTCTTCACCGCCGTAGCGCTTTTCCGCCTGGGCGATATGATGGGCCACCCGGGCAAACATCTCTTCCGGACGTTCATTAATCCGTCCTGCCCTATCCCGTTTAAGGTATCGCCTTTCCAGCACCCGTATGGCGTTGTCGGATAGCGGGATACCTCGCTTGATGAAAAAAGACTTGTCCAATCGCACGGGCGATGTTTTGGAAAGACCGAAATCGCGTAATTTGGCTTCAATCATGTGCTCGATGATGGGCAGGGTGATGGTCTGAGGTTCCAGTTTGGCGATTTCTTTTCTGAGAAAACGGCTGACGTCCATGGCCTGATCCGGGTTAATGGCACTTTCTTTGACCAGAAGATCTGAAAATCGGTGGTCATCCCATCTGTAATTCCCCAGATCAAGGGCTTCCCCTTCCTTAAAGACAATCTTACTTTTCTGACCCATGGACATTCTCCTGTTCATGTTTATAATTTTTGTTGTCGTCCGTGATTCGTAAGCGAGTATTAAGCGATGGCTTTTATTGTGTCGGTGAGCCTGCTTGATGAGAACCTCTTTTCTACATGTACTACATGTTGTGTGTCAAGCAAAAAAGAAATGCAATATCTGCCAAAAATGCCAATATGGAGGCTAATACCTTGAAAGTCTTTAATAAAAAAAGAAGCGCAATTAATTTTATATTTTTAGCCTCTTTTCTGTTGCTGTGGGTTATGCCGAGTATGATTTTTATCGCCCATGCCCATGCCACATCCATAACCGACGGAGCAAAAAGATTCACCCTCAAAAACGGCCTCACCGTCATCCTTAAAGAAGACCACAGCGCCCCCGTGGCGGCCGTTCAGGTCTGGGTCAAAACGGGAAGCGCCAATGAAACACCAGAGGAGGCAGGCATCACCCACCAGATCGAACACATGATCTTCAAGGGCACACCCACCAAGAATACCGGTGAAATTGCGCGAACCATCGAGACATCGGGGGGTCGAATTAACGCGTATACCTCCTTTGACCGCACGGTCTATTATGTGGAAATTGACAGCGCCCGCTTTGATACGGCGATCGATGTGCTGCTCGATGCGGTTCAGCACTCCCTTTTTGATCCGGAGGAACTGAAAAAAGAAAAAGAGGTGGTTCTTGAGGAGTACCGGCGTTCACTGGATATTCCCGAAAACCAGCTCAGCTGGGCCATGATGGCACTCAGTTACCAAAAGCACCCTTATGGCAGGCCCATCATCGGCTATGAGAAAACAATCCTTTCCTTTGATCGGGAAATGATACTGAAATATATGGATAAATGGTACACCCCTAAAAACATGGTCGTGGTTGCGGTGGGGGATTTTGAAGCCGCAAAAGCCCTTGAGTCCATCAAAAACAGGGTTCAGGATTTCCCCCGGAGAACCGGTGCCGGATCATCCAGGCCCGTTGAACCGCCTCAAACCGAACTACGAAAAACCATTAAGCATGCCCGAGTCCAACAGGTCTATCTGGATTTGTGCTGGCACATCCCCGCCTTAACCCACAAAGACATTTACGCGTTGGATGTACTGGAAGTTATTCTGGGGCAGGGTAAGACCTCACGGCTTTACCAGGGTCTCAAAATGGAAGCCAATCTGGTCTACCATGTGAGTACCGGCGCCTATGCACTGGCAGATCCCAGCCTCTTCTCGGTGGATGCGACCCTTCATCCGAAAAAACTGGACCAGGCCCTTGCCGCCATTGGAAAGAAAATATGGGAGGTGACCCAAATCCCGGTAACCCCCTCGGAGCTCAATAAGGCCAAAACCCGGGCCTACGCCTCATTTGTCTTTGATATGGAAGACATGGCGGGACAGGCCAGGATCCTCGGGTTTTTCCAGACCATGACCGGTGACATGGATAATGCAGACGCCTATCTGTCCAAAATAAAGCAGGTCACCGCCGATGACATCCTTCGTGTTTCACAGACCTATCTGAGACCGGAAAACCTTTCCATCGGCCTCATGGCGCCGGAAGGGGAGAAAATCGATCTTGAAACGGACGTGGTGATGTCTCTTTTCAAAGGGCCCTCACTCAAAGGGCGACCTCAGGAAAATTTATCTGCCCGGACGGAAAATACAACGGAAAATACAACCGAAATGCTTGTCCTTAAAAACGGCATGCGCGTCATCATAAAGGAGAATAACCGCCTACCGGAAGTGTCCATGCTGGGGGCCTTTCTGGGGGGGAAACGGCTGGAAAAGGCCGGGCAGTGGGGTATATCAGGATTTGTGGCTGAAATGCTGACCCGGGGCACCCAAAAGCGAACCGCCGCTGACATCGCTTCCACGGTGGAATCCTGGGCCGGGAGCCTGGAGGGGTTTTCCGGGAGAAACAGCCTGGGCGTTTCCGGAAAATTCCTGAGCAAGGACCTTTATGCCGGCCTGGAGCTTCTCTCCGATCTGATTCTTCATGTGGATTTTCCTCTTGATGAAATCGAAAAAGTCCGGGAAGACATCCTGGCGGCTATTCAGGCCAAGAAAGATCGGCCCACGGCCCAGCTTTTCGAACTGTTCTACAAAACCCTTTACCCCCATTACCCTTACGGACATCCGGCGACGGGAACCACGGAAACCATTTCCCACATCACCCGAGATGACCTTAAAACCTGGTATGAATCCATCCGTATCCCTTCAAATTTCGTGCTGGCTGTTGTGGGCGATCTGAAACGGGATCAGCTCATTCCTTACCTGGAAACGCTATTTGACCCCTTTCAACCGTCCACCAGAGCCCTTCCCGTAATCAAAGGGGAACCGCCCCTGACCGGCCCCAGGAAAGCACATCTTAAACGTCCGGGGGCTCAGACGCACCTATCGGTGGGCTATCTTGGCGCCGGTCTCAAAAGCATCCATAATCCACCCATGGTGCTGGTGGACACGGCCCTTTCCGGTATGGGGGGGAGGTTGTTTCAAAAGCTCAGGGACAAACAGAGCCTGGCCTACTCCATCACCGCCTTCAGGAGCCCGGGCCTTGAAACAGGCGCATTCGGCGTCTACCTGGCCTGTGATCCGGGAAAGCTGCCGCTGGCTCAAAAGGCCGTATTCCATGAGCTGTCAATTTTAAGGGAAGAAGGGCTGACCGACAAAGAATTGGCCGCTGCCAAACGGTATCTTCTGGGCAATCTCAAAATCGGTATGCAGACCAACGGGAGCCAGGCCATGCAGATGGCACTGGATGAGCTTTACGGCCAGGGTTATGACCACATGCCCCGGTACATTCAAAAAATTGAATCCGTCACCCGGGAGGATATCAACCGGGCAGTGAAAGACATTATTCTTCCCGAACGGTACATTCTCGTGACGGTGGGACCGGCCGGGGACTGAAACCAGAGGAGACAATGAGCAGGCCTTTACGCTGCCCCCGTAAAATCGAGACTCAATTTGGTCTGCATGCTCTCAATCCGTTTAAAGATTTCTTTGAGCATGGTCTGGTCCATGCGTGAGAGTTTGCTGGGATCCATATAGTTGTCCGGTTTTTCCCCCGCCAGGATGTTTTTAATCTGACAACTCAGTCTTTGATGCATCAGGTAGCTGTAAGCGCGATCCAGATCGTTGTAGGTCTCTTCATTCAGGACTTTTTCCAGGTAGAGGCGGTACAGCCTTTCCTGGGTATTGGTTTCGGAAATATTGTTATTAAGTGCGTAAATTCTTGCAATATCCACGATAGGCGTCATGGATTTCTTGATGTCAAGTTTATGGCGGTGTTCCCCTTTGGATTCCACAACAAAATTCCTGAAAAATCCCAAAGGGGGTTTAAAACCAAGGGCGTTGACGGTAAGATCTCTGAAAAACCTTGTCCAGCCCTCCAGGGACTCAAACAGAAACAGCCGCAATTCGTCAACCAGTGCGGTATTGCCACACCCGCCCCTCAAATCGAAGAATATGTTGGACTGCATCAGATCTTTCGGGGTTGAAACACGAATCCATGAATAAAAATACCTTTTCCATAGGGAAAGGGGCTGGCACCATTTGGGGTTTTTGGCCATGACGTCCCCTTTGCAGAAATCGTATCCGGCCTGATCCAGCCATGTGCAGACCCGTTCACCGAATTTCAGGAAATAGTCCTTTGCGGCGCTGGATTCGGCTTTGCTGACGTCCGCATAAATGATGGCATTATCCTGATCTGTTTTCAGTGTTTGCTCATTTCGGCCTTCGCTGCCCACGATCAGGAAAACAAATTCAGCAGGCGCGGGTCCCAACTCATCGAGGGCAAATCCCACCAGTTTTTCCAGGATAGCATCGGATATGGAACTGATGAGCCGGGTAATGGTTTTGGCTTTTGCACCGCTGTTGAGCATGTTCTGGATCAGCCGGGGAATCCTTTTCTGTTTATCCACAATCTCATCCATGCCGGAGACTGAAGCGAGTTCCCGGATGACAAAAAATGGAGACTGCTCCTGGGCTGTCAGCAGATCCCGGTTGGTTAAAATTCCCACAACATTGCTTTGCCGATCCCTGACGGCCAAGTGTTTGAGATTGGTATCCATCATTTCCAGCAGGGCTTCGGATACCATGGCGTCCATCTGAACACTGTGCAGGGGGGAACTCATGATGGTTGCAATGGGGGCGGCAATGTCCTGACCTTTTACGATCACTTTGCTTCGGAGATCCGTATCGGTCACAACGCCGGTGTATTCCCCTTTGGGATTTTTGATAAAGATGGAACTGCATTTTCGGCCAGACATGAGGGAAGCCGCCTGCTGAATGGACGTATCTTCACCGCAGGCCAAAATATTCTTGTGATAAACATTCTGCACTTGCAAATTGAAAAACTGTGTGTCCGAATTAACCGGGTCCGCATTGCTCTTGATGATGGAGGCATAGGATTTGTCCATCATCCTTTTTCCAAAGGTACCCGAAAAATATTCCGCGAAGTTTTTGTGGACGCTACAGAGTTTCAAAAAAACAGTTTTGGGAAGGATGTAAAAATACGTGTTTTCAAGAATATGGATAGACCGGACGGCGATGCCGTCGTTGACCAGCATGGAAATGCCGCCGTAAAGATCACCTTCTCCCAGGACCCCGCGCAGCGTCTTGTTTTCACCTTCTTCAAAATAGCGTTCGACGGCGCCTTTCTGAATGATGTACAGATACTCGACCTTGCTTTTACCCTGATAGAAAAGCCGGGTACCCCTTGAATAGTGCACAACGGAAAATTCTCTGGATATTGCCTTGAGAACATCTTCCGGAAGAAATGAAAACGGCTCAATCTCTGAGAGAAAATGGCTGATCTGGCTCGACTGGAAAATGGCCGCATAGGATTTATCAAGCATTCGGTCTTGAAATGTTTCAACAAAAAATGTGTAAAAAGACTCGTGCCGGGTGCAGATGTCAATAAAGTTTTTTTTGGGTATGGCGAGAAGGGTCGCCTCTTCCTGTACCCTGACGGTTCTGGCGGATTTTCCACCGTTCATCAAAATGGCAATGCCGCCAAAGACATCCCCCCTGCCAAGCGTTCCCCTCAGATGCTTTTTATCCCCTTCATCAAAATAGATCTCCAGCGAGCCATTTTCGATAACATACACCTTTTCAAGGGATGTCTCATCCTGCCGGCACAGAATGAAGCCCTTACCGTACTGCTCCTTTGTTGTATGGATGCACATGTTCCACAGTTCCTTCTCCGGCAAAGGCGCAAAAACAGGGGTCTGCGTCATGAAGTCGAATATCTCTTTGTCGCAGTGCTTTTCGGAAGTCATCATGAACCTTTTTTTCTCATGCCCTAAAAAAAACGGTGTGCCTGCTGAACAGGCACACCGTTTTTCATACGGGTTTTAAATATCAGTGGCCTGTGGCGGCTCCCGCACCTTTTGGAATTCGAATATCTTCCACGAGATGCTGGATATGCTCAGGTACCGGTTCTGTCATGCTGGATACCGCGAAGGCTACCACGAAATTCAAGATAGCACCCACTGCGCCAAAGGACTGGGGGTTAATGCCCAGGAACCAGTTCTCCGCAGTGTTGGCAAAGGGCGCCGTGCCTTTGATGAAGAACCATCCATTGTATAAAAAGATGTACAGGAGGGTGGAGCCGATGCCGGTGAGCATCCCGGCGATGGCGCCTGC
Source organism: uncultured Desulfobacteraceae bacterium (assembly GCA_964412835.1). Taxonomy (GTDB): domain Bacteria; phylum Desulfobacterota; class DSM-4660; order Desulfatiglandales; family Desulfatiglandaceae; genus NaphS2. Next base: position 11,441 of record CAYPQJ010000115.1, read on the forward strand.
TCGGTTGACTTTTTTGGAAAAAATCCCCATCATCAAAACCGGAAAGATGGACGAGGCGGCCAGACCAAAGGCGAGGGCCACCACCTGGGCAGCGAATCCGGGCGGATTCAGTCCCAGCCAACCGGCCACACAAATGGCAACGGCCATGGCGATGCGGCTTGCCAGCAATTCCTGCTTTTCATCAATGTGCTTCATGAAAACACTCTTCAACACATCATGACTGATGGAGGAAGAAATGGCCAGCAGGAGACCGGCCGCCGTTGAGAGTGCGGCCGCGATACCACCTGCTGCAACCAGCGCTATGACCCAGAAAGGGAGATTGGCGATTTCCGGGTTGGCGAGCACCATGATATCCCGGTCCACCTTGATCATTTCGTTGCCTTTCCAACCAAAGGATTCAGCCTTTTTGGCAAATTCCTTGTTCTTGCCGTAATACTGAATTCTACCATCGTGATTCTTATCCTCCCACACGAGCAGTCCGGTCTTTTCCCAGTTGGTGAACCAGGAGGGGCGGTCTGCGTAGAGAAGATTGCCCGTGGGTGAGCCTACCGGTCCGATTTGGATGGTATTCATCAGGTTGGTTCGCGCCATGGCGCCCACTGCGGGGGCGGTGGTGTACAAAATGGAGATAAACACCAGAGCCCAGCCGGTTGAAAAACGGGCATCCCGGACTTTCGGGACCGTGAAAAAACGGATGATCACATGGGGGAGTCCCGCCGTACCGACCATCAGAGAGAAGGTCAACAGGAACACATTCCAAGTTGACCACTTCTGGGCCGTGTAGGCGGCAAACCCAAGATCAACGCAGATGGTATTCAGCTTCTCCAGCAGATACATTCCGCTTCCATCCGAAAGCTCGCTCCCCAGAGCCAGCTGCGGAACCGGGTTTCCCGTCATCTGGAAACCGATGAAGATAGCAGGCACCGTATAAGCAAAGATCAGGACGCAGTACTGGGCGATCTGGGTATAGGTAATCCCTTTCATGCCGCCCAAAACCGCATAGATAAACACGATCCCCATACCGCAGAAAAGGCCCGTTGAAAATTCCACTTCAAGAAATCGTGAAAAGGCCACGCCGATCCCCTTCATCTGCCCGATAACGTAGGTGATGGAGCAGGTAATCAGGCAGAGCACGGCAACAAGACGCGCTGCATGGGAATAGTACCGATCCCCGATGAACTCCGGTACGGTGAATTTTCCGAATTTACGGAGGTAGGGCGCCAGGCACATGGCCAGGAGCACGTAGCCGCCTGTCCAGCCCATGAGGTAAGCGCAGGCATCATATCCCATGAAGGCGATCAGGCCTGCCATGGAGATAAAGGATGCCGCAGACATCCAATCCGCCGCCGTGGCCATGCCATTAAGGACCGGATGTACGCCTTTTCCCGCAACGTAAAAATCCGATGTGCTTTTGGCTCGAGCCATGATGGCGATGGTAATGTAAATGGCAAAGGTTAAACCGACAACGATAAAAGTAGTAGCTCTCAGGGTCATGTTTATTCCTCCTCTAAGTCGAATTCACGGTCATATTTCGACATCGTGTTTGCGTAGAAAAAAATCAAACACACGAAAACGTACATGGACCCCTGTTGCGCAAACCAGAACCCCAGCGGATAGCCACCGAGACTGATGTTGTTGAGTGGACCGACCAGCAAGATGCCAAACCCGAATGAAACAATGAACCAAACGATTAAACAGCCTATCATAA
>CAYPQJ010000116.1:0-13136 GCA_964412835.1 uncultured Desulfobacteraceae bacterium
CAGGAACTGGACATTGACAATCCTAAAATTTATCAAATGACGTTTATGGCACTGTATAATCTGGACAAATTCAAGGAATTCGTTTTCAAGAGTTCATTCCTGGATCGTTTTGTGATTGATGATATTTCTATTGAAAAATTAAAAAGAAATGATGCCGAACTTTTAAAATTTGCGTTCGATTGGATTAAGTTTGGCATTTTTGGTCAGAAAACCCTTCAAGTCAAAGAAGCACCTGAGAAAAATGACGGTTAATTCTTAAATTTGAAGGATGATGACAGCACACCATGACCTCTCATGAAAAAACAAATATATTCAAACCTTTCTCGGATAAAGATCCCTTTCAGTTTGAATGTCACACGAGCATTTCGTGCTTCACTGAATGTTGTGCCAGGCTTCGGCTGCTCTTGACGCCCTACGATATCCTTCGCATGAAAAATCGATTGAACATTTCCTCCGATCAATTCCTGGAGCAGTACACTGAAACCCTTTTTGACCATCACCCCCGATTCCCCATGGTCAAACTGCGCATGGGAACGGGCGAAAAGCATCGATGCCCGTTTGTAACGGATAAAGGCTGTTCCATTTACGAAGACAGGCCGGAAGCCTGTCGGCTATATCCCGTTGGCAGGGCCTCAGCACTGGTGGATCGGGAAGCTGAGACAAGAGAGAAGTATTTTATTGTGGACGAAGCCCACTGCCGGGGTTTTCAGGAGAAAAAGAAGTGGACCCTTCAGAAATGGTTGGACCACGAAGGCGTGAAAGAATATAAAGCCATGAATAACGCATGGCTGGGCATCATGACCTCATCAAAGAGTCTGGGACCTAAAGCCCACCTCGCTCAAAAACACCAGATGTTTTTCATGGCTTCCTACAATCTGGACAAGTTCAGAGCGTTTCTCTTCCAGAGCAAATTCTTTGATCATTTTGAGGTGAATGACGCATTAAAAAGCAGAATGGAAACAGATGATGTGGCCCTCATGGGGTTCGGCTTTGACTGGCTCAAATTCAGCCTTTTTGGAGATAAAACGCTGCAAGTTAAACAATCATAAATCAAGGGGATATGCCTCTCTGTTGAAGGCATATCCCCTAAAATGCGATCTTCCTGCTTGAAATTTCAGCTTCTCAAAAAAGATTTCACAAAATCCTTCCAACTCTTACCGCCAATGGCTTCAAAAACATCGTCCACCGAAGCACCGCCGTCCGCGGCCATTTTGAATTCTTCATCGGCCATGGCCCAGAGACGTCCTGCTTCATCACCCATGAAGTTTTCCGCCTCTTCTCCGAAATATAGACCTTTGAGGTTTTTTCGCATTTTTGTGGGTTCAATGATGAACAGCCAACCCTCCTCGTAAGGAGATTCACCGACCAGCTCCGGATTAGTGGCAATTCGATTATTGACCCGCGCCACAATACCATCAACCGGGGACAGCACACGTGCAACCTCGTTATTCCGTCTCACATCAAAACTCCCGACCCCCTGTTTGACTTCACAACCGATTTCGGGAAGATCAAGGCTGCCCAGTTTTCCCAGCATTTTCCTGGCAAAATCGTCCAGGCCCACCCTGATCTGGCCGCCGTATTCCGGTTTTGCCCAGGTATGACCCTCGTGGTAATAGACATCTTCCGCCACCTGAAACCCTTCCACCTGTTTTTCCGCATGAACCGGCAACACCTCACTCTCAATACGGGCCTGCATCATCTGATCGAAAGAACAGTTACCGCATTCGTAGACATTGGGGCAGATCTTCCGACCCACTTCTCCGGTAATCATGTATCGGCATTTTCGTTGCGAGGCCGGCAGCTTCATCATCCGGTCCACCCAGCTTTCAGTGAATTTATCGGGTTTCATGTCAACCTTTGATGCCGCTGCCATTTCTTTCTGTTTGGCAACCTTAAGCTGCATGCCATGGTCGTAAACGCATGTGGGACAATCGTAATTATTATCGCAGAGCTTGTAAGACACCACGCTGGCTTCCATCCACACACATTTCTTTTTTCCGGGGGGTACAATCTTCATTGACTCTCTTTTGGTTCCCATTTTCTCCTCCTCACGTTAAATTGGTGTCATCAAAATTTATATTCAAATATTGTCATTGTTTCCGTTTGGCCCTTTATGATGCAAAGGTGATGCCATTTTCGAAAAAAATTTCCAAATACAATATAACCATTTGTTTTTCAAAGCTTATTTATTAGGAATGTTGACGATAATGCTACACATGAAACCAAAGGCATTTTGGCTATATTTTCGACAACTTTCCATACAATCAAAACTTTATGCGTGTTAAGATGTTGTTTTATATGTATAATTATATTAATGGTTGAATTTTCGGCAGATGTCGAAATATACTACAGTTTGATTCGAGCAGGTTCCGGGAGTTGAGCCAGGTTCCATCTGAAAAGTTCCCGGCAGGTGTAGCAGAATTCTGGTTTCTTGAAATCCGTATCTTCTATACGGGTGGACGAGAACATGACGCATCGGCGATCACGGCAATGAATCAGGCCCATACTGTGGCCGAGTTCGTGGACGGCGGTCTTCTTCACACGATCCATCAGCAGATTGTGGTCTCGAGGCTCCTGATAGTAAACGGGATCCAATCTCCGGGTAGAGATCACCGCACACTGACCGGACATTTGAGCCGCTCCGAAAACAAAGGTAAGAATGGGGACATACAGATCCACCCGTGTCACGCCTATGATTTTGAAGGTCTCACGGGGACAACAGGCGCCCAGGCGCTTTAAAACCCTTTTTGAACTGTATTGCCCCCGTTTCTCATCATAGGCATAGGAAGGATCTCCCATGGCCGGCAGAACCTTTACAGCCATTTTCGAACTTGTTGCAAGGCTTTCGGTAACACAATCAAGGATTTCTTCGTCAACAGAACCCAAGGGGCAGACGTAGATGCATTCGGACACGACGAATCAGGATTCCCCCTTTTTGATAGCGTACTTATTCATCTTATTATAGAGGGTCTGGCGATCGATATCCATCTCCCGGGCGGCCTTGCTGATATTCCAGTTTGTCTGCTCCAGTATCCTTAAAATGTGGGCCTTTTCCATCATCTTGAGTGATTTCGGAGAATCGGAAGCGCATGTATCGCCGCGGGAAAGCGGGAAATCATCTGTCATGATCTCTCCTCCAGACCCGATTACCAGGGCCCTTTCAATGATATTTTCCAACTCCCGAACGTTTCCGGGCCAATGATAATCCATCAATTGCCGCATTGCCCCAGGGCTTATTTTCACAAGCGCTTTGTTCATTTCCATACACTGTTGCTTTACAAAGGCATTGGCCAGCAGTGGAATATCTTCATTTCGTTCGCGAAGGGGCGGCACATGAATGGCAATCACATTGAGACGATAGAAAAGATCCTCTCGAAAATCACCTTTTGCAATAGAGGCTTTCAAATCCCGGTTCGTAGCGGCCAGTATGCGAACATCCACATCAATTGCGCTTTCACTGCCCAACCTGGAAATCTCCTTCTGCTGCAGAACCCTCAGAAGATCCACCTGGGTTTTCAGGCTGATATCGCCGATTTCATCCAAAAGGATCGTCCCCCCCTGAGCCATTTCAAACCGCCCTCTTTTGGTGTGGTCCGCCCCGGTAAAAGCGCCTTTTTCATAGCCGAAAAGTTCGCTTTCCAAAAGGGAATCCGGCAGAGAGCCGCAGTTTATGGCAACAAACGGCATAAAACAGCGATTGCTGTTTCCGTGAAGGGCCTGTGCAATCAACTCTTTTCCGGTACCGCTCTCTCCCGTGATCAAAACCGTTGAGTCCGATGGGGCCACACGGTCGATCAAATCAAAAATCTCCTGCATGGCCTCGCTCTTACCGATGATTTCATCATATTGATATTGCTCTTCGAGTCTTTTGCGCAACATGATATTTTCAAGGCGCATTTCCCTGTGGGCCACGATTTTTTTGATCTGGAGCTCTACCTCATCCGGATCAAAGGGTTTTACCAGATAATCAAAGGCGCCTTCCTTCATGGCCTGGACCGCCGTGTCCACCGAAGCGTAAGCGGTCATCATCAGCACCTCCGAATCCGGGCTGATTTCTTTGATGCGCCGCATGGTTTCAAGGCCGTCTATCCCCGGCATTTTCAAATCAAGAAGGATCACATCGTATTGAGACGCTTCCACCATAGCAATGGCATTTTCCCCGTCAGCGGCCAGGGCAACGCTGTACCCGTCTTCCATCAGCCAGTCCTTGAGGGATTCGCGTATGGCAGCTTCATCGTCCACAACAAGAATGCCGGGCATCTTTGTCATTGTTTGCTCCTTATAGAATAGCGGTTAGCTGTTAGCGAATAACATTGAAAGAAAAAAAGTGAATAAACAGCTTCAGCCTAAAGCTAACAGCTAATTGCTGACAGCTAAAGGCAGATGGATGGTGAAGGTAGTTCCTTCTCCCGGTTCACTTTCCACTTCTACGGTCCCCCGGTGCCGCGTCACAATTCCGTATACCACGGAAAGTCCCAGGCCAACGCCCTTCCCTTCCTCCTTGGTGGTAAAAAACGGTTCAAAAATATTTTTCAAGTGCGTTTTTGGAATACCACACCCCGTATCGGAAATCCTGATTTCCATGGTGCGCCCCCCTGTGGAACGTTTCACCGACATGGTCAAAACACCCCCCCCGACCATGGCTTCCGACGCGTTTCCAACAACGTTTAAGAGCGCCTGCTGGATCTGTTTAAAATCACATTGTACCTCCGGGAGGTCTGCGTTAACGTGTTTGACCACATTGACACCCTTCATCCCCAGATCATGGGATAACAGGGTCAGGGTCCGATCCACGATTTCTTCGATGTTCTTGTTCTCGATCCTGATCTTGGACTGGCGGGAGAATGCCAGAAGATTCTTTACGATTTCACCACACCGCGCTGTCTCGGATTCCATTATGTTCAGGTATTTTGCGATATCTTCTTCTCTTTCGGGTGTGAGACGTCCGTTTCGATTCTGTTTGATCATGAGGCGGTTATAGGTCAGCACCGCTGCCAGGGGGTTGTTGATCTCGTGGGCGATGGTGGCGGATAATTTACCCAAGGATGCCAGTTTTTCCTGAGCGATCACCTGCTCCTGGGCCTCCTTGAGCTCCTGGTATGCCGTTTTCAGGTTTTCATAAAGAGCCGCTTTTTCAATGGCCACCCCGATCTGGTTTCCGATCGCCGACAAAAACTCCAGGTAGTCATCAGACAAATCAAAAGTGGATTGACTGCTAATAACCATTGCCCCCACCGGCTCACCTTTTGAAACCAGCGGCACATAGATGGCAGACCGAATTCCTTCCTCAGCAAGCAGATCGGCATAGGGATCTTCCTCCAGATTCGACAAATCATTTAACACCCTTGTTTCCGACGTAATAGGACTCTTCCCCAGAAAGCCCTGCCCCAATTCACGGGTTCTAATGCGCCCATTTTCCACAAATCGCGAAGACAAACCTCTGCTGGCCAACAAATCCAAAATCTGCTTTTTCTTGTTAAGGCGATAAATCCTGACACTCACGGACTCAAGGATCCCCAGAATTTTTTCAACGGTGTTGCTGACAATTTCATCAAGATCCAGGCTGCTGCCGATGGCCATAGATGTGGCATTCAACATGGCCAGCCATTTGTTCCGAAATTCGACCTGCTCCTGGGCCTTTTTCCTTTTGCTGACATCCCGAATGATGAAAACATAACCGGTAATCCGACCCGCCACGTCCAGTGTGACATTGGCTGTCAGAAGCCCGTAGAAGACAGAACCGTCTTTTCTGAGCAGGGGCGCTTCAAAACCGGTTACAAATCCGGATTGAGATAATTTCTTCTGAAATTGGTAACGGCTGTCATCATGTTTGAAAAATTCCTCTACCGAGTTTATCGCCAGTAATTCCTCCCGACTGGAGAACCCCAGGATATCGATACCCGCCTGATTCACTTCCAGGACACCCCCCTTTGAATCCGTGAGCATGATGGCATCGCCTGAGCGTTCGAAAATCGTTCGATACTTCTCTTCCGATTCCCGCAGGCTTTTCATCCGATCTGATATAACCTGTTCAAGGTTACCCGTCAGTTGGGACAGTTCCTTCTTCAGATTTCTGTTTTCGGTAATGTCGACGGCTGTTTCCAACACGTAGGTAACCCTGTCATGGGCAACCTTGACCGGCGTGGTCCGGAGCAGCATTTGCGCCTTTTTTCCATCTTTCATCACAACCGTTTCTTCACGCTGGTGGATTTTTCCGTCCTGAAATGATCTTTCAACGATACAATTCTTGCATTTAAAATCACTTTTCTTCCAGGCTTGATAACAGAAACCCTTCGAATGCCCGCCGAATCGCTCCTTGAACAGGTCATTGGCCATGACAACCTCAAAATTTCTGTTGATGGCGACGACATATTCCGTCACATTTTGAAAAAAAGACTGGTACTTTTCATCTGTTACGGTCTTAACTTTATCCACCTGGGCATCCCCTTGATGCAAAAGAAATATTCCTTGACAAAAAAATAATTTTTTAACATGTTATCACAAATTTTGAAGAATTTCCATTTCTCTTAAGAACACTATTCAAAGACCACATGGCCCTGATGCCCAAAAAAAAGAGGATTCGCTCATGAATGTAGATCTGTCGCCCACCAGGACACTCATTGAAAAATACAGCCAGAAAAAGGGCGCTTTAATTCCGCTCTTGCAGGATATTCAAGCCGCTTACGGCTATGTTCCCGATGAGGCCGTGCAACTCGTAGCGCAAGAGTTGTCCATATTTCCCGTGGAAATTTACGGCGTCCTGACCTTTTACACGCAGTTCTATCTGACACCTCGCGGGAAACACACCATTCGCGTATGCCAGGGAACGGCCTGCCATGTCATGGGGGCCAAAGGTTTGTTTGATTATCTCCTGGATAAGCTGGAAGTTGAAGAAGGCGGAACCACGGAAGATGGCTTTTTCACCGTAGAACGGGTGGCATGTCTTGGATGCTGCGGGATGGCGCCCGCGATTATGATCGATGACGACTTTTATGGGCGCTGCACCATTCAGAATGTCGAAGAAACATGGGATAAGTATCGATCGGAGAATGCGGGATCATGAAAAATAGAATACTCATATGCAACGGGACCAGCGGAATTTCAGCCGGAGCGGAAAAAGTCACTGATCTCTTTAAGGAAGGGCTTAAACGTCACAATTTGCAGGATGACTACGATGTCATCAAGACCGGAGACCGGGGTTTATTCAGAGATGTGCTGGTGGATATTGTCGCGCCCGATAAAGAAAGAATCACCTACGAATATGTGACCCCTGACGATGTATCAAAAATTGTGGAAGAGCATCTGGTGAAAGGAGAACCGGTCGAAAAAAAGCTGGCCGGTGAGGATTACAGGCAGTTCTTCGCCAGCCAGACCCGCATCGTTTTAGCCAATTGTGGTGAAATCGATCCGGAAAGTCTGGATGATTACCTGGCACACAACGGCTATAAGGCCCTTAAAAACGTTCTCGCCATGACCCCGGATGACACCATCGAAGAAATGAAAACTGCCGGATTGCGCGGACGTGGAGGCGCCGGATTTCCCACCGGGATGAAGTGGGACTTCTGCAGACAGGCTGAAGGAGACCAGAAATATATTGTGTGCAATGCGGATGAGGGCGACCCCGGCGCCTTCATGGATCGCAGTGTGCTGGAGGGAGACCCCCATGCGGTGATTGAAGGCATGATTATTGCGGGCTATGCCATCGGCGCCACAGAGGGCTACATCTACTGCCGCGCGGAATATCCCATCGCCATCAAACGGTTAACCATAGCGATTGAACAGGCGGAAAAACGCGGTTATCTGGGAAAAAACATTCAAGGCAGTGATCATTCCTTTCACCTGACCATTAAACAGGGGGCCGGCGCCTTTGTCTGTGGAGAAGAGACCGCGCTCCTTGCCTCAATCGAAGGCCGGCGGGGGATGCCAAAGCCCCGTCCACCGTTCCCAGCCCAAAAGGGGTTGTGGGGAAAACCCACCACCATCAACAACGTGGAAACGCTAGCCAATATCCGCCATATTTTTGAAAAGGGTGCGGAATGGTTTGCATCCGTTGGCACTGAGAACAGTAAAGGCACTAAAGTATTTGCGCTCGCAGGAAAAGTGAAAAATACCGGACTGGTGGAAGTCCCCATGGGCATGACCATTCGCGATCTGGTATTCGGCCCGGGCGGCGGAATGCTCAGGAAAAAAGCCAAGTTCAAAGGTATCCAGCTTGGCGGCCCTTCCGGCGGTTGTCTGCCGGAAAGTTTGTTGGATACCCCCATTGATTATGAATCCATCAATCAGACCGGTGCGATTATGGGTTCCGGTGGAATGGTTGTCATGGACACCCGCACCTGCATGGTGGATGTGGCCAAATTTTTTCTGAACTTCACGGTAACGGAATCCTGTGGAAAGTGCGTACCCTGCCGTGTCGGCTTGAAACGTACTCTGGAAGTGCTGGACGAAATCACCGAGGGACGCGGAACAGAGGAACATCTGACGTTTCTTAAGGAGATGGGAAACACCATCAAAAACACGGCCTTGTGCGGACTTGGCAACACCGCACCGAATCCGGTCTTAACCACCCTGCGGTATTTTCCGGAAGAATATCAGGCGCATATTCACGATCGCATCTGTCCGTCACATGTGTGTACGGCATTGGTGAAATTTGAGTTCGTCGAGGAGAACTGCACCAAGTGCGGGCAGTGTTATAAAGCCTGCCCGGTAGAAGCCATTTCCTGGGAAAAAAAGCAATATCCAATCCTTGATAAAGAAAAGTGCATCAAATGTAAAACCTGCATTGATGCCTGTAACTTTGAGGCGATACAATGATACAGATATCAATTGATAATCAGCAACTACAGGTCGAACAAGGAAAAACCGTGCTTGAAGCAGCGCTTGATGCCGGTGTCTATATCCCCAATCTGTGTTATCATCCCGACTTACCCCCCCTTGGGGCTTGCCGCCTGTGTATCGTTGAAATTGATGGCATGCGTGGTTTCCCGCCGTCCTGCACCACAACCGTATCCGAGGGGATGGTCGTTCAAACCAACACGCCTCAACTTCAGGAATTTCGAAAAAATATTATCTGGCTCCTGTTAAGCGACCATCCCAAAGACCTGGCTGAATCAACCCAGTTTCAAAAAGTGGTTGAATGGGTGGGTATTAAAGATGTCCTTCCCGGCCATATTTCCGAGCCCAGAAAGCTGCCGGTGATTCCTGAAGACGAGCCGGTCTATATCCGGGATCTTACGCGCTGCATTTTATGCGAACGCTGCGTTCGCATGTGCCAGGAAGTGCGCGGCATTGGGGCAATCGGGTTGATCAATCGGGGCATCAAAACCTATGTGGGAACCCAGACCAATGTCTCCATCATGGATTCCGGGTGCAAATTCTGCGAAGCCTGCGTTGAAGTCTGTCCGTCCGGAGCCATACGGGACAAGACACCTTTCACGGAAGAGGAACGCGAGGCCTTTATTCTGCCCTGCACGAATACCTGTCCGGCGGGGATTGACGTGGCCCGCTATGTCCGTTTGATTGCTGAAGGCCGCTATCAGGATGCCATTGAGGTCATCCGCGAAACCGTGCCCCTGCCCTATACCCTGGGCTGTGTTTGTCCCCATCCGTGCGAAGATGCGTGTCGGCGGGGTGAGGTCAATGAAGCCATCAGTATCCGTGCGTTGAAGAAATTTGTGGCGGAACGGGATACCGGACGTTGGCGCGAAAAATTGAAGATTCTTCCTGATACCGGTAAACAGGTGGCCATTGTCGGCGCTGGTCCGGCCGGGTTGACCTCGGCCTGGTTTATCAGAAAGCAGGGTCATGCCGTCACGGTGCTTGAAGCCTTGCCCAAAGGCGGCGGAACCATGCGGAGCGGTATCCCTGAATACCGTCTGCCACGTTATGTGTTGGATCAGGAAATTAAGGACATTGAAGATATCGGGGTGAAATTTCGTTACAATACCCGGGTTGAGTCCCTTGATGATCTTTTTGAACAGGGATTTGACGCTGTCTTTCTGGGAATGGGCGCCACAAAGGGCACCACAATGGGAATTCCCGGCGAAGAAGACCCGCGCGTATTGGATGGTCTGTCGGTACTGCGGAATATTAACCTGGAAGGCGATTCTGAGCTCAAAGGCCGGGTCGCCGTCGTGGGTGGCGGAAACGTGGCCATTGATGTGGCGCGCTGTGGCTTGCGTGTCGGCGCTGAACAGGTGTCCATGCTGTACCGGCGCACGCGCCAGGAAATGCCCGCTTCACCGGAGGAAATTGAGGCCGCCTTGAATGAAGGCGTTAACATTGATTTTCTGGTGGCCCCCATTCGCATCACTGCTCAGGACGATTGTCTGCAAGTCCAATGTATCCGCATGGAACTGGGAAAACCGGATGCCAGCGGCCGCCGTCGTCCGGTTCCCGTTGAAGGGAACGAGTTCATTTTAGAGGTCGATCGATTTGTCATGGCCATCGGACAAAAAGCGATCATCCCCGAAGGCTTTGAAATCATACTGAACAGGCGCGGGTACATCGAAGCCGAGAATAGCAGAGCGCTCAAACGAAAAAGGGTGTTCACCGGCGGCGACGTGATGAGCGGTCCGGCAACGGTCATTGAAGCAATTCATACGGGACGTGTGGCAGCCTCCGAAATTGACAAATACTTAGGTGGCACCGGCGACATTTTGCAGCGCTTCATTCCCGAAGAACCGGAAAATAAACGCTTGGGTAGAGATGAAGGCTTCGCCTATTATAAACGGATACATGAAGAAATAATGCCGGTGGAGGAATGCCTTAAAGGTTTTGACGAAGTTGAACACGTCTTCGATGAAAAAATGGCCCTGGAAGAAGCGAAACGGTGCTTACACTGTCAGCTGCGGTTAACCATTTCCCCGGTCCCCATGCCACCTTCCGAATAAAACCAACCGACTATTTCATATCCTTATCACGGTCGCCGTTAACCGGCGGCCGTGAATCACAAAATGGTAATGCATCTTCTCTAAGAAAATTCATTTCGCCCTGACAAAAACCGTATCAGCCGGAATACGGAAGATTCGCTTGATTCTACTCGGCGGATGGGTTACAAAAAGAAAGGATACTGAAAACAGTTACGCGGGGGCATGGGTCAAAAGAAAATCGGTATACATAACACCTGACCGCCAAACCCTGTCCCTAAAAAAATAGTTCCGTAACGACTGCGATGCAAAAGACCGCCTACAACCAAATCCAAAAGGTTCCAACCCCTGCCAGAAAAAATATCTGCGTGGCTTGTGGAAAAGATGATATCGGCGCCCGAAGACGCTATTGCTCAGAGGCCTGCCGCAGTTATATCCAGTGGGTCCTTTCTCTGTCAAAAGGTTTTCTCAGGGCCCTCAACACCCGATATGCGGCTTTTTCCTTTACCAGCGACCAGGTCATTCTGGATGTATTTCCCATTTGGAGCAAGCATATTTCCAGGTTTTCGCACACTCGAACCCAGGGTAGCAAACCCGCGGAAGATTTAAAACGAATGGTGTTGGAGTTTGGTAGAGAGTGGCACGAAATGGTGGATAACCATCACTCAATGAGTTATGCATCCCTTCACCTGGTGAACCGGAACCACCAGAAGTCCATCGCCCTTGAAAGGATTAAACCGAACAAGAATCGCAGCCCGAGGCTTTCCAAAGATGAAACAGGGTGCTTGAAAATCCTGAAGTTAAAGAGAAATGATTTGTCCAATAATGGGTCAAAAACCACCATAAAAACCGCTTACAAAAGGATGGCAAAGGTTTACCACCCCGATGCCGGGGGCAACGAAGATCAATTTAAAAAGCTGAACGACGCCCACGAACAGATGCTTTCGTGGGCTGAAAACCCTCAGTATACCTCCCGAAAAGCGCTTCAGGACTGCTGGAGCTATGATGGCTTCAACGGTCGGTGGTCACCGCCCCTGTAACAATTCAGTCATGGTTCCGCACAATCTGTTTCAATGGATTTTGTTTTCAGACGCTTTATGATGTAAATATCTCAGGGCCTGCTCACAGACTGACTTTACGCGACCGGAGTTTTCTGGAAGGGCCTGCCGAATTTGCTCAAGATATCTTTTCTCCCGCACAATCTGAAAGGTTCGGCGAAAGTTCACGTCGTAAATCCATCCGATCTGAAGCAGCTTGAAATCGTTTAACGTTTCAAGGTCCTTCATTTTGACGATATTTCCCTTCATAAGGGACCTGCAGACCGCATCGGAAATTTCGGGCGTGTCCGGAAGATTCAATTCAATGGTCTGGTTTCGTTCATGATGGGCATCACGGTAATAGTCTGTTACCACCCGCCAGATGTCCACTTTGTCCGCATCTCGCAGGAGCTTCATAAAGAAGAGGCCGCGACCGTTCTCCCGAGCCGGCAGTGCCGCTCGGTTGTGGCATTCCACTGCACGAATGATGATGCGGGCTGTTTGTGAATCGATGCCGTCCAAGATCGCGTTTTCCTGAATGACCTTGACGCCTAAAAGGGCATGGTTTTCAGATCGTGCATCGGAAAAGGTTTTGTACCGTCTGAATTGTTCAAACCGGCCCATATCGTGTAGCAGGGCAGCGGCTTCAGCTATAAGAAGATCTTCGTCTGAAAGCCCTTCGTCTTCACCGATATCCGCAATGGCCTCGCAGACCCGCCGGGTATGGACCTGTTTTAAGTCCAGTGCCGCCTGAACGTTCGGGTCCGGCGAAGCAAATTGTTTAACATATTGTTCAAACCGGTTTTTGAGTTCCGGCAGAAAGGTCCGTAAGGCCCCGCTGTTTGTAGCTTTTGTTTTCATCATTTTTCTTCCATCTTTTGGCACCTGCGAAAAAATGAACGTTGAAAATTCAACGTTGAATCAAAAAAATCAGTGTACTGCCGATTCATTCCATCAGTTTGTTGAGGGCATCAGACAAGTCGCCCTTGGATTGAACGCCCACAAAACGCTGGATCTCCTTATTGTTTTTGAAGATAATCAACGTGGGAATGCCTTGTATCCCAAGAGATGCGGCAACATCCTGGTTTTCATCCACATTCATAGCCGCCACAAGCGCTTTGCCTTCGAACTGCTCTGAAATTTCTTCCAGAATGGGCTCCTGAGTACGGCAGGGGGCGCACCAGGGGGCATTGAAGTCCATGAGCGTCAGGCCGTTTTCAATGGCCATTTC
>CAYPQJ010000117.1:0-13087 GCA_964412835.1 uncultured Desulfobacteraceae bacterium
CGGGGAATCTTCGAAGTTGCCGCTGGTTTTCACCGGTCATCTGGACACGGTTCCCATTGGCGATGCCCCATGGGACAGCCTTCCCCATGGCGCGGAAATTAAAAACGGACGTCTTGTGGGAAGAGGCTCAAGCGATATGAAAAGCGGTGTTGCGGCCATGGCTGTAACCGCCCTTCACCTGGCCCGGGAACCCAAAGGGAAGGCCGGGGCTATTTTTGTATTCACCGCAGGGGAGGAAACGGGCAGCGAGGGGGCCTTTCAGATGAAAGAGAGCGGGGTCCTGCCTGATGAAGCCGGTGCCATTGTGGTGGCGGAACCCACAAGCAACATCCCCCTTCTGGGCCATAAGGGGGCCTTCTGGTTGGAGTGCACGGCAAAAGGTAAATCAGCGCACGGTTCCATGCCGGATTTAGGCGATAATGCCATCTACAAGGCAGCCCGCGCCGCCGCCAGTCTTGAGGATATCTTTTCTTCGGCCGAGGCCCACCCACAACTGGGAAAACCCACCGTGAATGTGGGGACTTTTGTCGGGGGTTCAAAGATCAACATGGTTCCTGATTCCGCCCGCTTTCGGGTGGATCTGCGTAGCGTACCGGGTGTGGAACATGCCCGCCTTTTTGAAGATATCCAGGCACACCTGGGTCCGGATATTAGAATTGAGCGTCTGATTGATTTGCCCGGCATTTTGACGCCTTTCACCGACCCCTGGATCACCAAGGTTCTTGACATTATGGAGCGCATACAGGGAAACAGGCCTGAACCGGGATATGTCAATTTCTTCACCGATGCGTCCGTTCTGACATACGCCATGAACAACCCGCCCACCCTGATCTTGGGCCCCGGCGAACCTTCCCAGGCCCATCAAACCAATGAATTCTGCGAGGTGGAAAAGATCGGTCGGTCCGTGGACTTCTATCGGGCCATCGCCGAAAACTGGTTTGCTTCCTGAGATGAATCGGCATTTTCCACGGAAATTCAGTAATGCGTTAGCTTTTTCCAACCCCATTCGGCAATCTTCGGGGTAAGATTTCATAAATTTTATCCCGGCGGCCGATGCAGATGACGTATATGCTGATTTTTTTGTCTTCCACAAGGTAGGCCAGTCTGTAACCCATCGATTTCAGTTTTATTTTGTAGAGATTGGGATAGCCTTTGAGTTTTGCTGATTTGACGCGAGGATTTTGAAGCCGTTTTTTCAAGTGCGCCTTAAATTGTTTTTGGACGTGTGGGTCGAGTTTTTGCCAATCTTTAAGGGCACTTCTAAAAAAGCTCAGCTTATAGGTCATCTATGGAAACCTCAACAGCTTCGGCTTTCTCATGTTTGCGTTCTTCATAGATCCTGCCCAACTCAATGTCTTCGGCCATTTCCAACAGCCTTTCGTAGACCTCCGGCGGTACGATGTACGCTGCTGTTTTATTTCGATTCAACAGGGCAATAGATTCGCCTTCTGCGGCATCAATGAGGGCCTGGGGGTTTTTCTTGAATTCAGTGATGCTGGCGGTCTTGCCCGCATGAATGGATTCTAACATTATCCTGTTCTCCCAACATGTTTTTAACTGCGGATATGATCATTCAATAGATTGCTAAAGGGCTCTTTGTCAAGATCTTTAAAAAGATCTTTCCGAGATTCGGTGCGTAAAAAGTTAATTGACTTTCCTGATTAATGGTCTATACTGATAGATACTTTCCTGTGAACAGGGGCATACCATGGAAGCGACAGCAAAATTATTTCAAAATGGCCGATCTCAGGCTGTTCGGTTGCCAAAAGCATTTCGTTTTAAAGGAAATCAGGTAAAAATTAGCAAAATTGGAGATAAAGTGATCCTTGAGCCATTTAAAGAAACCAGCTGGCCGGAAGGTTTCTGGGATGATTTTTCTTATGACCCGGACTTCGGAACCCCTGCCCCCTTGCCGTCAGAACCGGTGGTTCTGGATTGAGCGGTGAGGAATGTACCTTCTCGATACAAATATTATCAGTTACTGGATGCGTGGCGATAAAGAGGTCATTGGCCGAATCAAGCATCATTCTCCAGCTGATTTGGCATTTTCAACCATCACACTGGCTGAAATACTCTTTGGAATTAAAAAATCACCCGTGAAAAAGAAAGTGAGGCGGTTGAAAATTGAACGGATATCCTTGTTGCTGGATCTGTATCCTTTTGATGAAGCGGCAGCCGGGAAATATGCCGTTGTAAGGACGCAGCTTGAAAGACAAGGTACGCCGATCAGTGAACGCGATACCCAGATAGCCGCCATTGCCATGGCGAACAGTTTGACGGTTGTAACTCACAATGTGAAAGAGTTCATCCGAATAAAGGACTTAAAGGTTGAGGATTGGGCAAGTTGATTGAGCTTCGATTCCCGGTCCGATGTTTGACCCGTGTGGTTTTTCCGGTACGTCTCGGGCCTGGAATTAGGCAGCTTTTCTGTCCGTCTATTTGTGTCCATTATTTAAACATGGTTTCAAATTAACATGGATAAATTGAAAGTTAAGTACGCAAATATCGGGGCTTTATTGGTACAATGAAGATGCATTTATAATGCAGGAGCGAAGCGGCCCCCTTTTTTTCCGGAGCAAACCTACGTTGTGTACCCTCCATCAAGTCCCGAGTTACCTCTTTTCTGAATTTTCCACCGCAAATGGATGAAAATGTCAAAAGAAGGGGTCAAGTCTACGTTTGACTGTTGCTGGTGTGGATGGGGGTTGGGCCACGATAAGAATTTGAAGAAGCTTGAAAAACTCATAACATATTGCATTGTCGGTATTTTGAACTTTCTTCTAAAATACTGAATGCAGGTTTCAGGTAATAAATAATAATATCCCCGATCCAAAAGAGGTGAATATAGTGGGCAATTCGTTTAAGAATCAATTTCTGAAAAAAGGCTTGGTGACCAAGAAACAGGCCAACAAGGCAATCAATGAGAAGCATGTTTCCCACTCGAAAAAAAGAAATAGAAAAACGCGGGAAGATGATGAGATCCAAAGAAGAATCCAACTGGCTCGCAATGAGCAGTCGGCCCGTAACAGAGAACTGAATCGTCAACGTAATGAGGTCGCTAAGGAAAAGGAAGTTCAAGGCCAGATAAGGCAGATAATCAAGCAAAATTTGATTGAAATCGAAGGAGATAATTCCTTTCATTTTGTTGACAACAAAAAGATTAAAAAATTCTATGTCAGCAAACAAATTGTTGGAGGTCTCGGTAATGGTAAAATGGCCATTGTCAAGCAGGATGAGCAATATTTCGTCGTCCCGGCAAAATCAGCCAGACAGATTCAGGAGCGCAAAGCGGAATCTCTTATCCTCCTTAATTCATCGGTAATAAAAGAACTTGATCCTGATGATCCCTATGCTGAGTTTCCAATACCTGATGATCTTGAATGGTAGTGGTAGATGATAGCAGGGAGATCTCGTAAAAGGGGTCAAGTTTACGTTTGACTGTTGCTGGGGTGGATGGGGATTGGGCCACGATAAGTACCTGTTTTTGAATGGATAGTGTGGGAAGGGGACTCTGTTGCACTAGACGAAATTTGAACAAGGCGCTTCAACTGATCCCAAGGGCATTTCGCCCTTGGTCCAGGTGAGCTTTTCGTTATATGGAAAACATGGAATCATCCAATTTGATTGTTAAAAACAAAAGACAAAAATATTTAATCCCACTCCTAATTGGAGCTGCCTGGAATGTATTCTTCGGTCTTATGGGTGTTTTTAATCTTCCATTTCATATTACGCTTTTCTACAACTCAATTACTCCTGCTGTTAAATTAATTGCTAATCAAGAATTCTGGTTAGTTGTATTGTTGGCAGGTGTAAGTTACGGTGTTGTTGCATTTAATGTTTCTAGATTTAGATTTTTCATTACTATTGGTGCTATTGGAAAAATAGGCTTTTTTCTGTTAATAAGCTACCTTTGGTTGGGCTCATCAGTTACTGATTTTGCGGTTATTATTGCAGGCGGAGATTTATTATGGGCTATCTATTTCTTATTATTTATCTATAGAACCAGAGAGTACGGATATATTTAATCTGAAAAATCATATAACAATGCCATAAAGACGGGCCGCAATCGCCGTCGATGCGGTCAAGTACAGTGGTTATGTCTAAGAATCCGGAAACTTGAAATAAGTGCAGCGGCCGCTTATGGCTGGCGTGTGTGCCGGGCATGGCACAGACTAGCGAAGTGAAAGTCCTTGTACTAGGTTTTCGCGGAGCCTAAGGTTAGGAGAAGCGGGGGCATGGGGGTCATGGGGACATCCTTAACTTTTTAACTTTAGCGCTTTATTTGGTGTTAAGAACAACAACGGGGTTGCGTCCTCATTCTTGACACTTTTTCAAAGAATAAAAACGGGTCTATTTCAAATATTGACAGTCATAGGGTTAAAGGGAATGGTCAAGCAAGTCTGTCTGCCACGTGGGAATACCGTTGAAATAATGGATACATACGGATGAATCGACCGCAATCACTAATCCAATAAGTGGCGTCAAGAGCTGATATGATTTCGGGCACATGCGTAACATGCGGTTTCATCAAGGACCGCTTTCACAAAAATGGAAAGGAAGAGATTTATGTTATACACAATTGCGGTTGTTCTGATTCTGCTTTGGCTGTTGGGAATCGTTTCATCGTATACGATCGGCGGGTTTATCCACATCCTGCTCGTCATTGCCATTGTGGTTGTTCTGTTGCGCGTCATCAGCGGCAGGAAGCCGTTTTGACCCCTTTATGATTTTTTTGAAAGGAGAATAACAAACAGAAGGCATCGGCCCAAAGCCGAGAGGATATACTTTTAAAAATGAAAGAGGTGTTAATGGCTTCACTCAATCCGGATCATGTGCAAGCAGTTATCAAAGCAATCAATCAGGGACCCTATTTCAAGCATTTATCAATGCCTGTTAAAGAGATGGGAATGGGATATTCAATCGTCGAACTCAAGGTGGGCAATGAACATTTGAATCCCTTTGGCGGGATTCATGGGGGTGTTTATGCTTCGGTAATCGATACTGCGGCATATTGGGCTGCATATTGCGAACTTGAAGAAGGGATTGGGTTGATATCCATTGATCTTAAGATTGATTACCTGGCGCCCATCAGTGACGGGATTATCACAACGAAGGGACGAAGCATCAAGATCGGTAAATCAATGTGCCTGGCGGAAGCAACGGCGACTGACGGGAACGGGAAATGGTTGGCCCATGGGACAAGCAAGATGATGGTCAGAAAAGGGCTCCAGACAATCGAGGATGCGCTTAACTTCACGGGATCTGAGCCGCTTCCGCTAAAATTCATTTAACGAGAAATGACGTATTTCTAAATAGGCGAACTGATGTTCATGCGACTATTTTCAGTTTTTAGCAAACTCTCTTGTGGTCCGTGCCGGTCCGGCATTAAAACCCCTGAAACAAGGCTGCCACGGGAATAACCGCCACGTTGCCCATACTATTTTTTTGACTGCGGCGTCCCGGACCTCTGAAACAAAAACCCCATCCTTTTATAAAATTCAGGCAGTCTTTCCTCATTATAAGAAGGACATTCCTTTAGAATTTCAAGGGTTTCCTGTTTTTTCAGGGGCCATTGTGCTTTCTTTTTAGCAAAAACCACATCATTGCTGATATTGGCATAGCATGCCGGGCCCGGAGTGCGGAAATGTTGACTGGTTTCTCCCCATATTTCTCGGATCGGCCTTTCAAGCATATTGCCGAATGACAGCATCGTAAAATCGCAGGGACAGACATTTCCCTGGGAATCTATGAACATATAGTTAAAACCGGCTCCGCATCCGTAGTATTTCTCACTTTCAAAAAAATCATAGGCAAACACACCGGGGTAACCTTTGGTCCGGGTGCATTTTTTCTGGATTTCAAAAATAGTCTTTACATTTTCAGCAGATAGCCGCTCTTCCGGTTTGCTGGTGAGCTTTCCGCTCAGGATCGGAGATGTCAATCGCATATCGTTAATCCCAATATCCTTGAAAAAATCAATCACCTTGAATATTTCCCGGCGGTCGCTGACAAGGGGTTTATCCGGCACAAACGAGACGGCTACGTAAAAGCCTTCATCCTGAAACAGCTTTATGGCGTTTAATGCATCATCAAAAATCCCTTCTTTTCGACGGCCTTTATCGTGGATTTCAGCTTTATAATGATCGAGGCTGATCACCGGGATTTCCAACCCCGCTTTTTTCAGGCGTTTTACCCGGTCCCGATTCAGTTTATATCCGGTTGTAAAAACGATCGGCATCGACCTTTTATCAATGGATGCGATGATGTCTTCAAGATCATCCCGCAATAAAGGCTCTCCTCCGGTAAGGCCAATCACGCTTGCCCCAAGGTCCTGAACATCGGAAATCGCTTTTTTCAGCTGGTCGAGGGTCAGGATGTCCTTTTTGGAACGATCGGAAAATGAGCAATGCCAACAGTTGCAGGGGCACTGGGGCGTTATTGCAAAATTGGTTACAACCGGCAGAGGGTTCCCGGAAGTTATGGAAACAACACCTTTGAGAAAACGGTCATAAGCCAAAGATGGAAAATAGGGCGTAAAGGTGTTTGTATAGATTTTATTTCCGATCCTGGTGAGCTTACTTTCCTTTGAAACATAATTCATGGCAAATTTTTGTTTGACCGATAACTTCTTGAGCTCTTTATTCATCCCCATTTTCAATGTTGTCAGAAGCTTTTGAATCCCGTATAACTGTTTTCCATTATGTTGCCGCAATGTGATTTCTGATGTCATGATGGACGTCCTTATTTTTTTGTAATCCCAACGAAACACATGTACCAAAAAACAATGAAGATGACATCTTATTTTAACAGGAGGTCGACCATATGGGCGAACAACACATTAAAATAACGCAACTGTTTAATGCGCCTGTTGATACGATTTTCGGCCTATTATCAGACCATGAAGCTTTTGGAAAGATCATAAAAACAAAAATCAAACGGGTGGTCGACAGTCAAGGTGGAAACAAGAATGGGTTGGGATCAGTCAGGCGGATTAACGTTTTTCCGGTCCTGTCATTTGAAGAAACCGTGATTGCATTCGAACCCAACCAACTGATAGCGTATACTGTCAGTAAAGGTAGTCCCATCAAAAATCACAGAGGGCAAATGGCGTTCTCCCATGAGCAGGGCAAAACCAGACTTATTTATACCATTGATTTTGAACCGAAACCGCCCTTTCTTTTTTTCGGTTCTGTTATAAAAAAGACGATTGAAAAATCCATGCGCGATAGCTTGAAACGGCTTTTCGCCCAATACGAGTAAAGGGGTTCGGGAATTCTATTGCCGGGCACGCCTCCAAAGGAGGCCCTACGAACCATAAACAGGAGAGATGATATGCGTGATATAATGAAGCGATTTTTCGCCCGGGTTCCAGGGGAAAAAACTTCAGATAACAGGAGCGTGCAGGAAGTTCGTGTGGCCACCTGTGCTCTTTTTCTGGAGATGGCCCATATTGACGATACCTTTACGAAGGAAGAGACGGAGATCATCCTCTCCATTCTCAAGGAAAAATACCAGTTGTCGGATGAGTATGCGGATCATTTGCTGGAGGAAGCGGAGAGGGAGTTGAAGGAGAGTATCGATCTCTGGCAATTTGCCAAGCTGATCAACGACAACTATTCCATAGACGAGAAGATGGAGGTCATCAAGACCCTCTGGGAAATCGTTTTCGTGGATGGAAAGATGGATCGCTACGAGAACTACCTCATGCATAAAGTGGCAACACTACTGCGGCTTTCCCATGAAAAACTCATTGATGCGAAGCTGGCGGTACTCCATGGTTCTTCAGATGGCCCCGATCATTTCGGGAAGGAGGAAAATTCAGTGGCACCAAAAGGGGAGGAACAGATGATGCTGAAGGTCGTTTTTCATCTGAACATGGATGAAGCGGAAAGGCTGGTCATGGCCCTGAATAACATCACCAACCTGTTGAAGGAGATTCCCTCAACGGAAGCGGCCATCTGCCTGCTGGCCAACGGGTCTGCGGTCAGACTCTTTCAAGGGGACCATACCGCTGCCCACAGCATGCGCGTGGCAGAACTCTCGGGCAAAGGTGTTCGTTTTTTGATGTGCAGCAATTCCCTCACGAACCTGAACCTTAATCCCGGTGAGATGCTGAACGGCTGCGAGGTAGTCAAGGCGGGCATCATGGAATTGATCCGCCTCCAGGCCGACGGGTATTCCTATATTAAGCCCTGAGGGATGATATGTCATTCGATCAACTTGGCCTTCGGATCGAACTCCTTAAAGCCGTTAAAGCCAAAGGTTACACCGCTCCCACCCCCATTCAGACCGGGGCCATTCCCGTTATTCTGGGCGGGCGGGATATTCTCGCCCGCGCCCAGACCGGAACGGGAAAAACAGATGCATTTGCGCTTCCTCTGGTTGAAATTCTGAGCCTCAAAAAAGGTAAAGGGCGACATCCCCGAGCACTGGTTCTGACGCCCACCCGGGAACTGGCGCTTCAGGTGGGGGAAAGCATCAAGGCCTACGCAAGGCGGGTCTCCATGCGGTGCACTGTTGTTTATGGGGGTGTTCGCATCAATCCGCAGGTCGATCGGCTAAAGCGAGGTATCGATGTCCTTGTGGCCACACCGGGCCGACTACTGGATCTTGCAGGCCAAAGGCATGTGAATCTTTCCCGCATAGAATTCCTGGTTTTCGACGAGGCGGACAGAATGCTGGATCTGGGATTCAGTGAGGAGATTACCGAAATCCTCCATCTCGTTCCAGGCGAACGGAGGACCATGCTGTTTTCCGCTACCTACACCCGGCAGATCCGGGATCTTGCCGGAAAAATGCTGAATGATCCGGGGTTTATCGAGGTGACGCCCAAGGCTACGGCTGCCGAATCGGTCGTCCAGAAGGTTCACCTGGTGGACAAATCAAATAAACGGGCTCTTCTTATCCACCTGATCACCCGGGGACGCTGGACCCGGGTACTGGTCTTTACCCGCACAAAACACGGGGCAAACAAACTTACGGAGAAACTTTCCGCACAGAAAATCAATGCAGTGGGGCTGCATGGCAACAGGAGCCAGTCTTTTCGAACACGGACCCTCAAAGAATTCAAAAACGGTGAGATCCGTGTCCTCGTGGCAACGGATGTGGCCGCAAGGGGCCTGGACATCAGCAATCTACCCTATGTGGTTAATTACGATATGCCGGGCATCCCCGAGGATTATGTTCACCGCATCGGTCGCACGGGCCGCGCGGGTGAAAGCGGCATTGCCGTTTCCCTGGTCAGCACCGATGAAAAGCCTTACCTTCAGGCCATTGAAAAACTGTTGAAGCGGAAGATTCCGGTGGAAAAGGTTGAGGGCTATACGGTGGACAGCGATGTTCCGGATTTTGTTCTTTTGCGTCCCAACAACCCAGCCAGCGAAAAAAAGGCAGACAAGGCCATAAAAGAGCTGGTTGCCAAAAGAAATGCTGCAAAACAGCGATCGCAAATCCGGAAGGCAAAAGCGACCGGTTCCGGAAAAAGTTCGGGACCGGGATCGAAATCCCGATCCGGCAGGGGAAACCCCAAGGCGGGAAAAAAGCAGCCCCGAACAGGATCGCGTTCCCCTCACGTTTCTAAACGAGGCAAACCCAGGGGCTGAGGATGTCCTTACTCCCCCTAAGAACCAAACCCCGCATCAAAGACCTTGAGGTTGTTTTCCCTGAAACGGTCGGGGCTTACGTTGATGATGGTTTGTCGCAACTCATCATGTGTAAAGGGTTCGTCTTCAGCGGCAGCAAAAAACCCCATGAGCGCCAGATTGGTGGACATGGGACTCCCCAAAGCCATAGCCGTTTTCTGGGCAGGGAAGGCATGGTATACGATCCCCTGTTTTTCCATATACGGTATGACATCCTTTCTTGGAAATTCATTTTCTTCCGCGTTCACGTAAAGGCTTCCGCCAGGTGCCAGAAAAGGGAGATTGCGATAGGCCTCGTTTTCCTCCAGGGCCAGCAAAAAACCGGCAGTCTGCTCGCGTACCAGGCTGCTGGAGGCTGTTCCCAGTTTGAGGTGGGAGACCACCGATCCGCCTCTCTGAGCCATGCCGTGGGTTTCGGCCCCCAGGGTTTCCAGCCCCTTATCAAGGGCGGCGCGGGCAAAAATTTTGGTCATGAAAAGGATTCCCTGTCCACCCAGACCACATAATATCATGTTTACATTTTCCATACTATTCCTCATATCTATTCAAGCGTTAAATTCATTCCGCATTCCGCAATCGTCAATCCGCAATCCTGACAATGGCTCCTGTGGGGCAGACCTGCAAACATACGCCGCACTGTACGCACAGGGCCTGGTTGATGCTGGTCCGTCCTAAATCTTCATCTTTGTAAAGGGCGGGACATTCAAACCGCTCATGGCAGAAATTGCATTCGGTGCAGTCATCGGTGACTTCCACCGGTATACGTTCGGGAACCGCTTCCGCCCCGTAGGCGATGACGCAGGGATGGCGGGCGATAATGACCGCAATGCCGCCATCGGGGGATTCCACGTACTGGATTGCCTGTTTCATGAGAGCGCCCATGGCTTTGGTATCGTAGGGGTCCACTTCTTCGATGAAATCGATGCCGCAGCCTTTGACCACTCGTTCCAGGGGAATGGCTTTTCCTTTGCTGCCGTCTGCGCGTATACCAATGCCGGGGGTAGGCTGCATGCCGGTCATGGCGGTGATGAGATTATCCAGAATAACCAGGATGAACCGGGCATCATTGTAAACGGCGTTTAAAAGCCCCGCCGTGCCCGAATGGTAAAAGGTGGAGTCGCCGATGGTGGCCACCACCGGTTGCTCCACGCCATCCTGTTTGTAGGCATGATAGAAGCCTGAAGCCATGGTGATGGCGGCGCCCATGTCCAGTACCGTGTCCACGGCCCCCAGGTTAAGCCCCAGGGTATAACAGCCGATGTCGGATGTAAAGATGGCCTTGGGCCGGGTCTTTCGAATGGTGAAAAAGCTGGCCCGGTGGGGGCATCCCGCGCAAAGGGTCGGTTTTCGAATGGGCAGTTCCAGGCTTTGCACCAGTTGGCCTATCCCGTAATTCTCTTTACGGGTGAAGGGTTCAAGCTTCAGCTCTTCAAGGATTTTTCCCAGGCAATCAAAAATAACCTCTGGCAGCAGTTCCCCCTGGGAGGGGACATGACCCGAGATGCGGCCCAGAACTTTGCGGTTGTCTCCCAGCAGGTATTCGATGAGGGTGTCGGTTTCCTCCAGCACCAGTACTTTTTCGCAGGCCCCCATGAATTCGTCGGTCAGACGTTTGGGAAGCGGGTAGGGGGCGCCCAGTTTCAACAGGGGAATATCATCTCTTTTTTCATCTTTCAGGATATCATTGATGGCGGCGAACGGTACGCCACCCGCGATGATTCCCAGTTGATAGCGTTTCCCCTCATCCAGATTGTGGTAATTGATGTGGGACAGGGTGGAGAAACGTTCTCCGATGGTTTCCAGTTTTTTGTTCAGTTCCCCATGGAGGATAAACCGGAATCGGGGGGTCGCCGCCCAGCGGCCCGGATCCTTCTCAAATGAGGCTTTTCGGGTGTTATTCTCAAGGGTGTCCCACGAAAGGTTTTGCCGGGCGTGGCAGACCCGGATGGCGGGCCTCAAGATGAAAGGAATGCGGAATTCCTCCGAGAGGTCCATGGCAAGGCTCGCCATTGCCCTGGCTTCCTCGGGGGTTGCCGGATCCAGGATGGGGATTTTGGCAAGCCTGGCCATAAATCGCGTATCCTGTTCGGTTTGGGAGGAATGGGGCCCCGGGTCATCGCAGGAGATGATGACCAGCCCGCCGACGGTTCCCATGTAGACGGCACTCATGAGGGTGTCTGCCGCCACGTTCAGTCCCACCTGTTTCATGCAGCAGGCGGCTCTTTTTCCGGAGATGGCGGCGGCAAAGGCATTGTCCAGGGCTACCTTTTCATTGGTGGACCATTCCACGTAGGTGTTCAGTCCTTCCGATTTTACCAGGCGGATCGCTTCGGGCAGTATCTCGGAACTGGGGGTTCCCGGATAGGAGGTCATCACCTGACATCCGGCCTCCATCAGCCCCAGGGCAATGGCGCCGTTTCCTAAAAAAATCTCTTGTTTCATGTTAACTCCTCACTTTTTGTAATTCATTAGAATTCATATAAACGGGTTAAAGACGGCATAAGGGGCAGCAGCAGTCCGCCCAGGGGAAATATGTTTGCCGTGGCTTTGGGTTGCTTTTCCTGTTCTTGATGAATGGCCGCTTGTAGAGAAGGGGCATATTGAAATCCCAGTCGGCTTACAGATGTTTCGTCCAGATCATCAGACACAATGGTGATACGGGTACTGGAAGCGCAGACTAGGGCGAAGAAAATGGCGCAGTTGAAATCGATGGCGCCTTCCGCCATGGGTTTTGCTGATTTGAAGGCGTTTACCGCGTAATGTCCCGTATGTTCCGGGTGGGTCTCGAAAATTGTATCAAATGCTCTCAGCATGGGTTCAGGCATACCATTGGGACATCTGGCAAGAACGATAACAGCGCCTCCGGGTCTTGTTGTCATGAGGGAAGCGGGAATAATGGGTTTCATGATCTGGGGGCCTTCGTCGTAGGGATCAGCCGACACAATGGTTACATCCGCCGCTTTTTTCATGTGAAAGGCATAGTTCTTCTTGCTTTTTTCAATTCCTTCACGGTGCGCTTTTTCAAAATGGCCGGCCACCACATCAACCACCCTCTCCCGGGCATCAAAGATACAGTTGACAATAAAATTCAGACCCGCCGCTTCCGCCATGCGGCAGACCTCATGGTGGAAAGGATTGGTTTCCATATGTCCCAGAACGCATCCCGGTTCCGGCGTGTAATGAAAATGGTGTTCACTAATGGATGCGAAATCGGCCACCCCGGGGAAGAGGATCTTGGCGCCGCCCCCGAACCCGTTCATGGGATGGGGAAAGATGGACCCGATGCCGATCTTGATTTGAGCCTTGGCCACAAAGGGGTCAATGGCCACTTCACCCCCCGTTAAAAGATTTCCGATGGGCACCAGGTTGTTTGCATGACAGTCGTGCTGAACCACCCGGTATTCTTGGAGTATGGACTTTCCCACCTTGGTTTCAAGATCTTTTTG
>CAYPQJ010000118.1:0-13004 GCA_964412835.1 uncultured Desulfobacteraceae bacterium
GAATTTCTCTTGGATGGGATGGATTATCCAGCACGGCCACGGAATCGTCTGAAATCAGCTGCTTAGAGGATCGTGGGCCAAGTTAGAACCAAGCCCGACAATCCAGCTGCGTGTGGGATATCATTCGAAGGCAGTTTAGCCCTAATGGCCTCGAAAACTTTAATTGTCCAGTCTTCTAATTGCCGCGATTTCACGTCCCGCCAGGAAAGGTACCAAGACCAAATTGCAAAACCTAAGCTAAGAATGGAAATTCCGATAGCCCACTTAGCTAACATCGCCTCTTCCTCCTTCTTATTGTTATTGTCCTCAATGGATTCAAATTCTTTAAGATCTCTTGCCGTATTTTCTGGATTCGGTGGGTTGTCGGAGAAATGCGTCTTGCCCGCTTTGTCAACCCATTTATACATCTTTGCAAATGTATCTGATGGGCAGAGGAATAAGAGCGTAAACACAAGGAGAGAGTTGAAAAATAACATCATTGCACCGTTCCGGGTTCACACCTTCTGTGACCCCATTGGCCTTTGCCCTGAGTTCGGCTGTGGTTGATATCCATTTCATCCTCTAGCTGAGGTTTTTCCATACGGATTTCATCAACGGTTTTTTATGCGAAGAGATGATAGTATGCATGGGTTAAAAAGTACAAGTTTTTTCATCCGCGAGCCAATATTTCCGTTGCCGTCCGTTGATGCTATAGCCGCTTGCAATAAGGACTCTCAGATCAGAGACGATTTCTTTTGGGTCCTCTCAGTTTTAAGAATCCGGTTATGATCAGGTCCTCTTATGCAGGAAAAGTGGGACCGGCCCATGTGGTGGATGGCGGGTATACGTTTTACGCCAAAGGCGTGGGTATTGTAGCATCTGTTGAACGGATGCATGTGACGGCTTTTCTCTTTTATGACAAGCGTACCAAAACCCCCAAAGTGCTGATACAAGAGGGCGGCTCATAGGGTGTAGGGCTTCAGTTGAAGGAGCTTTTTGTCCTGGGTCGCCACAATGTGATAAAAGCGGTCCTGGGGTACGTATATGTAGGGGACGTCTTCTTCTCTTCGATAAAGGAAATGGGAAAGGATCATTCGGTTTACAGCCCTGTGCCCCACAATAATGATGCTGTGTGAATCCCGACTCAAATAGAGGGCTTTTTTGATCCCCATGTCCACGCGGTATTTCATGGAAACGTATCCTTCACCATCGGGATAGATATAATTATATTTATCTTTTTTCCTCGCCAGGGAAACATGGGGCATCCGGTTGCGGATCTCTTCATAGCTCATACACTCACAGATGCCGCTGTCAATTTCATTAAAGTCTTTCAGTGGAATGATGGCGCACTTCTCCTGCAACGCCTTGATGGGGACGGCCGTTTGTATGGTTCTCCTTTTCTCACTGGTAAAAATAACCGGGATTTTTTTTCTTTGAAAGTATGCGGCCAGACCCCGGGCCTGAGCTGTACCGTTCTCTGTAAGATCCGAATCGCCGCCGATGCGGTTTTCCAGATTAAAGTGGGTTTCACCGTGACGGAGCAGGAAGAGATTTTTGACCGTATCCGTCACCAGAAAATCCCGGATTCGGTCCCAGTAAGGAATTTTATCGGTAATTTCTTCCGCCAGGATTTTGTTGTTCAGGGAATCCAGTTTGACGTAATTACGTTCAGATGAAAGGGGTGTGTACAGGAGCTGGTAGTATTCAATTCTTTGACGGAAACTTTTAATGGCTTCTTCTTTTGCCAGATGGCTGAATTCCGGCGAAGCCACCTTTCTCTGAATTCCGGCCTTGAGAATCTTTTCATCCCCATTGATGCACTCAATAAAAAGAATCGGATGGTCTGTAATGGAACTGGTGATTTTCTCCCTTCGTTTCAGGCTCACGTTGGTGGCATCCAGAATGGCCACATATCCCGTCTTTCCCAGGTAGTCCACGGCACGGCCCATGTTGGTGATCGCAATTTTTTCCCGAAGTTGAACCCCTTGTTGATTGTCAGGGGCGTAGAACTTCGGTTTTGAACTCTCAACGCCGGTCAGTCTCCGTCTGAGATCGCCATTGTTGAAAATGCCGGTTTTGATGCCGTATTTGGTCAGGTTTTCTTTCAATCTGTTGGCGATGGTGGATTTTCCTCTGGCGGGAAGACCCACCATGACGATGTAGAGTTTGTTGTTGCGCATGGTTCATATACCCCGAAATGATACCCTGGTTTACCCTTGATCTTTCCAAAAGAACATCTATAATAAAAAACGTAACCTGTAAGCAACCCCATTTGATGGATATGGCGTTTCATAAAAGGGAGGTAAGAGCATGGCACAAACATCTGTATCGAGGCCAAGGGCGGAAACCCTTGTAAATGATTTTGTCAGGAGCGTATACAACTGGATGGCCATCGGGCTTGGTCTGACGGCGGTGGTGGCGCTGTATGTTTCCGGAAACGAAGCGCTCACCCGGCTCATCTTCGGGAATTCAATGATCTTCATTCTTCTGATTGTGGCGGAACTGGGTCTTGTCTTTGCCATTTCAGGCATGGTCCAAAAAATGAGTGCCGGGACGGCCACATTCCTGTTTGTCCTCTATTCGGCCCTCAACGGTGTTACCCTTTCGTTCATCTTTTTAGCCTATACCCAGACCTCCATTGTCAGCACCTTTTTTGTCTGTGCCGGTACCTTTGTGGCGTGCAGTATTTATGGCTGGATCACCAAAAGGGACCTGACCAGCATGGGCGGGTTCCTGATGATGGGTTTGATTGGCATCATCATTGCGTCTCTGGTGAACATGTTTTTCAGAAGCCCCGGCATGAGCATGGTCATCAGCTACATCGGGGTCATTGTTTTCGTGGGGCTCACCGCCTACGATACACAGAAACTGAAAAACATGGCGTTGACCCAGCCTGTGGATGCGGACGGCTCAGTGGTCAGGAAAGGGGCGATCCTGGGGGCGTTGTCGCTCTATCTGGATTTCATCAACCTGTTCCTGATGCTGCTTCGGATTTTCGGTCAGAGCCGGGATTAACTTCCTCCGGCCTAATTGATTTTTCATTGAACAGAGAATCCTCCTGATCGAATCGCTCATCCGTCAGGGGGATTTTCTTTTTTGGGGGATTCCGGGGATGGTGTTTTGGCGATGATGAAAGGGGACAAGACATTTGTAATCGGTGACATCCATGGCCGGCTCGGGATGCTCGAAAATCTCATGGCAAAGATTCCCTGGCGGCCGGAAAAAGACGCCCTGATTTTTCTGGGGGATTATGTGGACCGGGGGCCGGATCCCAGAGGTGTTGTGGACTATATTCTGTCGCTGATCCGAAATTATTCCCGGATCAGCTGTGTGCTGGGAAACCACGAGGGGATGGTGCTGGTGTACAGGGCGGGCGGCAACCAGAGGCTGGTTCTGACCAGTGGAGGGGGGGGCACTCTGAAGGCCTATGGGGGCGGGAAGGGCCCTCTCAGCACCCGAAGCTTACCCGAAATGCCAAGTGATCACATGATGTTTTATCTTTCCCTTAAATCTTTTGTTGATATCGAAGGCTACTATCTGGTTCACGCTGGATTCAGGCCGGGCGTACCCATGGCCTTGCAGGAAAAGTTCGATATGATGTGGATTCGGGAACCCTTTATTTCATCAACCTATGATTTCGGCAAAAAGGTCATTTTCGGTCATACACCATCCCTGGAGCCGCTTGTGATGAAAAACAAAATCGGTCTCGACACGGGCGCGGCTTACGGTAAGCGGCTCTGTTGTATCGAATTGCCTGCCGAGAAGTTCTATTTCGCAGCGGGGTAGAACCCTCCAGATTCACCATTCCGCATTCCGCAATTCGCAATCCGCAATCAGCTAACGTCCCCGCCAATAAACCGCTCGGCCAACTCAACATCTTCCCTGTTTCCGATATAAAGCGGTACCCGCTGATGAAGCTCTTTCGGATTAATTTCAAGGATCGGCCCGTGGCCGTCGCTGGCATATCCGCCTGCTTCCTTGGCTACCAGGGCAAGGGGGTTCGCTTCCACCATTAACCTCAGCTTTCCCGTTGTCTTCTTGGGGTCTTTTCGGTCGGCGGGATACATGAAAATACCCCCCTTTAACAGATTCCGATGGAAATCCGCCACCAGGCTCCCCACATACCGGGCGGAATAGGGGCGATTTGTTTTCCTTTCAACGGATTTGAAATAATCAATGAGCGCCTTCGTATTCTCATCCCAATAGGTGTAATTCCCCTCATTGACACTGTAGGTCTTCGATTTTGCAGGAATTTGAATATTCTCGTGGGACAGGAGAAACTCTCCAACGCTGGGATAGAGCGTAAAACCATGCACACCCGTTCCATTTCCCGTGGTGTACACCATCATGGTGCTGGAGCCATATATGAAATAACCCGCCGCCACCTGTTCCAGGCCCCGCTGCAGCACATCATTTAAAAGACAGTCTATATCCGTTTCTTCGCTCTTTTTTTTGTAGACGCCGAAGATCGTACCGATACTCACATTCACATCGATATTGCTGGAGCCGTCAAGGGGGTCAAACAGAATAATATAATTCCCCTTGGGATATCGGGAAGGGATGTCGATGAGATCCGCATTCTCTTCGGACCCCATACAGCAGAGCTGACCGATGTGCTGCATCCGTTCGATAACTACCTGGTTTGAAAAAATATCCAGTTTCTGCACCTGTTCATTCTGCACGTTTATTTTTCCGGTGGCGCCCAGAATATCCGCAAGTCCCGCCTTGTTCACTTCCCTGGAAATCACCTTTGCCGCAACGATCAGCTCGTTTAGAAGGGTTGTGAAAGCCCCTGTGGCTTCAGGATTTTTCCGTTGCTGACTCAAAAGATGCTGTGTAATGGTCGTGCCGACGCCTCTATCACTCATTTTCCCATCTCCTTTCCGGTGTGTTAAGGGGGGTAAGTCTACGTTTGACCCCTTCTTCCTGTTTTAACCTCGAACCTTGAACTCTGAAGTCTATAAAGCATTGTTGCGATATTCAAGTCTATAAATCTCCGCCAGGGTCAAAAAAACCGTTATAATCAGGGGGCCGTAGACAATCCCCAGGATCCCGAAAACCTTGATTCCGCCAATAATACCGATAAAAACGAGGAGTGCATTCATTTGCATTCCCTTTCCGATGAGCCGGGGTTTAACCAGATACTCAATGATGGAACTGTAGAAAAGATTGTAAATCAGATATCCCAATGCAAGCCCGTTGTTCCCATGTAGAAACAGTATGATGGTGGTCGGAATAAACACGGCTGAAGCGCCGATAATGGGCAGAAATGCCATGAAGCAGATAACGGTTCCCCAGAGAAAAGGGGAGTCCAGACCAAAGAAGTAAAACCCCAGTCCCCCCAGAATCCCCTGAACAATTCCGGAAAGACCGTTTCCCACCACAATGGCCCTGCCCATTTCCTGGAATTTATGGGTCACCTTTTCCAAGTGATCTTCAGGTACGGGCAGCAGTTCGAAAAAATACCGCTTCAGTTTGGCACCATCCTTGAAAAGATAGTACATGGTGAGACCCATCAGAAAAAACTGAATCAGGAAATTGAGCAGATTTGAGGCGATAGACCTGACCTGGTTGTATAGAAATAAGCCGATATTTTTTCCGATCGAAGACGCCAGTTCCTCAATGGTATCGGGCGTAATTTCAAGCCCGGTCATGTGATTTATTTTTTTAAAGCGCTCTGACCAGACCGGGTCATCCTTCACGATTTCCTTTAACTTGGTCAACGATACCTTGTCGCTGCTTTTCGTGTAAAATTCATAAGCCTCGTTGGAGAGCGTACCGATGAACCAGCTCATGGGAATAATCAAAGTGATCATGATGAAAACAGTAAAACAAAGGGATGCCAATATCTCCCGATTTCGAAATAGCGCCTTAACCTTTGCATACAAAGGGTAAAAAACGCTGACAATGAGCATGGCCAGAATGATAGCCGACAAAAAGGCCCAGAAGAGCTTAAGAATCAACAGCAGTGAACAGGACAGGAATATGAGAAAAAACCGTGCACCTTGCTGTTTATCCATACATGTCGGTTCTACCATGGTTTTACCATTCCTATGTGGTAACGGTTCAGGGTTTCCGATTCAAAGGACGTATCCTTTTTCAACCGGTAACCGGCAACCGGCAACTGTAAACGATTCTATTCCTTTATATTTTTATCCTGATCTTTTTTTCCAACTTTTCCGAATTCAGGTTAAACAACGCATCCAGTAATGCGGGGTGAAATGAACCCGGGCCCTTGGATTCGGATGCCGCTTCTTCACCCGCCAGGCCATAGGTGGCCAGGGCCGTGGCCGTGGCCTCAAGGCTATCCCCATCCACAGCCAGAAACGCGCCGATCAATGCGGTAGCCGTACAGCCGGTTCCCGTGACATTCCCCATTCGTTCGTGTCCGTTAAACACCCTGAGAACGCGTTTCCCATCGGTGACCAGATCGACGGGGCCGGTTATGGCAAGGGTTGCATCCAATTTTTGGGACAGGGCAAGGGCAGCCCCTTCCGCTTCGTCCACCCCATGGACTGCATCAACGCCTTTTGTTTGCGAATCTTCACCTGCCAGGGAAAGTACTTCCGAGGCATTTCCGCGAATCACGCTGATGGAAAGCGTGTCTGTCAATTTCTTGGCTGTGGCGGTGCGAAATGCGGTTGCCCCGGCACCCACCGGATCCAGAACAATGGGGGTCCCCAGTTCATTGGCCTTTTTTCCGGCCATCAGCATGGCGTCCACCCAAGGGTGTGTCAGGGTGCCGATATTGAGAACCAGGGCTCCGGCAAAGGAAACCATCTCTTCCACTTCTTCCGGCGCATGGGCCATCACTGGGGACGCGCCGAAAGCCAAAAGGGCATTTGCCGTGAAATTCATCACCACAAAGTTGGTAATGTTATGAATCAAAGGTTTTTGAGCTCTGAGTGCTTTAAGGTTTATCGCTGCTTTTCGTGCCAGTTTTTCGTCAAACATGTTGTTTCCCTCATTTTGAAAAGTGGTCCCAGCCGGACAGTTCAACCCGTCGGGAATCGCCATTGTATCCGACGATTTCAATGCCGCCTTTGTTTGCGGTGATATTACCGATTTCCGTAACCGGGGTATGGCTTATGCCGGTAACAGTGTTACGGATATGGGCCACATGTTCAGGGTTACAGGTGATCATCAATTCGTAATCATCACTCTCTTTTAAAACCCAATCCAAAGTTTCTCCGCCCGATGCTTCAGCAAATTGTCGGAGGGCCCGGCTGATGGGCAGGTCCTTCTCGTAAAGTTCGGCCCCGACGCCGCTTTCATCACAAATATGGCCAAGATCACCCAAAAGACCGTCACTGGTATCGATCATGGCATTGGCAAGGGCCGTTTTCGCAACGGCATGCCCTTCAACCGCGCGATGGGAGGGGCACTGGTAGGCCGTAATCAGTGGGTTGTCACCCCATGTTTTACCGGATTCGGACTGAAGCAGAATTTCAAGCCCTGCAGCCGATTGACCGGGATACCCCGTTATCAGAATCACATCTCCCGGTTTAGCGGTGGAGCGGCGCACCATTTTACCCGATTCAACTTCTCCGATCAGGGTGATGTCGATAAAATTCGCTCCAGTGGATTTTGTCACATTACCACCGATGACAAAGGCTTGAAAAGGATTTAATTCCATCAGAAATCCACGATAAATGGCGATGACGTCTTCAAGCAGGGTATCCGACCGGAGCCCCAGGGAAATGAGGGCGTAGCAGGGCCTCCCGCCCATGGCGCCCACATCGCTGATGTTCAGGGTCATGGCCCGACGTCCCATGTCGTGGGCAGAGATAAATTGCGGCAGGTAATGCCGGTTTTCCACCATGCAGTCGCAGGTTATCAGGAGATCATACCCCGGGCGGGGTTGAAAGGCGGCGCAGTCGTCGCCGATGCCGAGCGTGTTTTTCGGTAGTGCGACACCTTCATCCCGAATAATCTCATGGATTCGATCAATGAGACCGAATTCTCCAACCTGCGCCAGGGTCCGGCTCATGTCAGGTCACAATTTGTGTCTACTGTTTGCATGGTCAGAAGACTATTTCAATGGTATGTCCGATGTCAAGACAATGAAAGCTGAAGTCGAGGGAATCAGAGTGTGACGCCCATTGGAAGAGGGATCCCGAGTTCAAGTAGACGGGTACAAAATCATGGGTCGGAATGTGAGGCCTGAGTGTATTCCCCTGGTAAGATATTGAGATTCTTTTTGGAACATTGACTTATGAAAGCGTAACCCGAATATTTACCAGACAGAGATCAGATCGCATCAATAAACTCCGCGACGGTGAAGACGGGCACGGGGTTCGGCGAGAGATTCAGAAGGTGTTCGTCTCCGGAGACAATCACCTCTGCGTGACCTTCAATAGCGCACCAGATAAATTTGTATTCCGAGGGATCCATTGTCACAAAAGGCCTGCCGGGTTTAACCGTCAACACTTCGAAATAGGGTAGGATTTCATGGGTCAGGAGGCCGCTTACGAGTACATTGGTATCCACTACAATCCTTTTCATCTGGCGCGCGCCCAACGTACGGCCTCATGGACGCAATTCTCGGAGAGGCCCAGACACTTTATTTTTGCTCTCACTTCTCCAAGGTCGGTCCCATGCACCTCTAAAGGCTTTAACAGAATCTTTCCATCCACATAATCCACGTCAAAATATTGGACATCCGGGAGCTTGGCCATAATGCCTTTTGGAATGGTAATTTGATTCTTAGATGTAAGCTTTGCCAGCATTTCCTTTTCTCCTTACTTCCGGGTTTTCTTACCATGATAATGCTGTTTGAACAGGACGGCAATGGTTTTGCATCCGGGGGTGGGGACATTTTATGAGATGTTAATATTCGGTAACCGTGGTGATATGGAAGGAGAATGCCGCTTTTTGGAAAAGCACTCTGTTTATGCAGGGCCTGACCATCGGCAAAGGCCAGCAGGTTGATCATTTACATCTGCAAATATCAAACAGTCACAACGCTCTGAAGGTGGATTCCTAACTATTTTCATGTTGTTTTTTTCACTACAATATCATAATCTGATGTGCCCTATTGTTTGGGCAGAAAGATGTATGAGGAAATATTAGATTTATTGTTAAAGTGAGTCAAACAAAGATTTGCCCCCTTTACTAAGACCAACGGAGGCAAGAATGAGTAACGGAAAGCTTACAATTAGCCTCAGCAAAACATCCCTCCTCAAGGGTATTCAATGCGTAAAAGCCCTCTATCTCTTCAAGAATCTACCCGCCATTGGAACACAGCCCGATCCGGACCTTGAAGAGAAATACCAGGCTGGCCGGGAAATCGGTGTCCTTGCCCAACAGCTTTTTCCGGGCGGCACTGAAGTTCCTTTTTCCGATTTGTCCGTTGCCGACCAAATCACTAAAACCCGCGAACTCATCGAGACTGGCGCCAAAGTTATCTATGAGGCGTCTTTTGCTTTTGACGGTATCTTTGTCAAGGCGGATATTCTGGTGCGTACCGGTTCGGCCTGGGAAATCAACGAAGTTAAGATGTCCACGTCTGTTAAGGACCCCAATTATGATGACGCGGCAATCCAGTATTACGTGGTAACCAATTCCGGCCTGCCTGTTTCGAAGGTTTCTCTCGTTCATATTAACAATAAGTACGAGAGGCAGGGTGATATTGATGTGCAACAATTATTTACCAGCGAGGATGTGACCGAACTGGCACTGGCGCGACAGGACGCCTTGCCTAAGATTATCGATGACTTGCGAGAAGCCCTCCGGGGTGATGAGCCGGCCATCGATATCGGCCGATATTGCTCGGACCCGTATCCTTGTGAATTTGTCCCCTATTGCTGGCAGCATATTCCCGAAGATTCCATATTCTCTCTCAAGGGTCGAGGCATCAACAAGTTCGACTACTACAAGCAGGGGATAATTCGGCTTGAAGACCTGCCGCTGGATAAACTGAATGACGCCCAAAAATTCCAGGCGATTTCAACGATCAACAAAGAAGATGCGACAAACCAAGATGGGGTAAAGGAATTCCTTGAAAGCCTCTGGTATCCGCTCTGTCACCTCGATTTTGAAACTTTCGACACTCCCATTCCTCCTTTTGACGGAACCCGTCCCTACCAGAAGATTCCATTTCAATATTCACTGCATATCCAGGCGAAGGAAGGTGCAGAACCGGTTCATTTCGAATATCTGGTTAAACCCGGTGAGGATCCCCGCTGTGAACTGGCCGAAAAGCTGCTCGCTGAAATTCCGGAGAATGCCTGCGTCCTGACTTATAACCAGACCTTTGAGAAGGGCGTGCTGAAGAATCTGGGGGAATGGTTTCCTGACCTAGCCGATGACGTCAATGCCCGAATCGAAAACATTCGCGACCTGATGATTCCTTTCAAAAAGCGGGATGTTTACCGCTGGCAGATGCGAGGTTCTTATTCGATTAAAGTGGTACTGCCCGCTCTGGTACCGGAGCTTTCCTATGAAGAGTTGAGTGTTTCGGATGGTTTGATGGCCATGCGGGTTTATCACGAGATGTGTAAGGCGGATGATCTTGTAAAAGTCGCCGAACTGCGAGAGGGGCTGCTGGAATACTGCCGATTGGATACGTTGGCTATGGTGAAGATACTGGATGAGTTGAAACTGATTACATTGTCCTGAAATCATTCTCCATTTTGAGACATCTTGAACAGACTAAGATGAGTTTTGTAGAAGAAAATTGAAATGGCGAGATAGGGATTATACCGCTGGATTTGTTGTTAACCATAAATATGGGGGTCTTTTATGAGCGAACTCGAATCAATCAAAACGGCGATTGCAAATCGGACATCAATCTCATTCAACTACATTCGAGAAGGAAAGGACCCAGGATTACGTGTTGGGGACCCATATGCCGCTTTTATTAAACGTCTCAAGTCTGGCGAGGAGCGAGTATACCTCCATTTAGTTCAAACCTCTGGAGTTACTGATTCCGGCGCCGAATTTCCAAGCTGGCGACGATTTTTTCTAAACAATGTCAGTAATGTTCAACTCATAAAAGATAAAGCGCCTTTCAAAATTTCAGCGGGTTACAACCCCGCATTTTACGAGTTCCCAATAGCAAAAATTTAAGTGGCAGCAATCGCGTCGTAGGGAGGCAGCTGTGGATGAATTACTCGTAACAGAAGGGACTCGCAGCCTAAAAGTCAGCGTGGCAGGCATCGACGCTGAATCGAGAAGGTCGACGCCTGAATCGCTAAAAGTTACTTTGTTTGCATACGAAGAGGGGCCGCCAGTAAGTCCACTAATGACCATGGAATTGAATACTGAGCAAGCCGCTAGACTCTACGCCTATCTTGGGCGTATTTCTCTTGTCAAGGATCGAGCTTGCACGCTATCTGGCCGTTTTGTTGAGATCGATGATTCAGTCCCTCGCGAAGTCATTGAAGCATTCATTGGTCATCCTGACCTTCTTAGTGATCCAGAAGTCGTGCGTTCAGTACTCAACATGAATCCAGATCTCTGCCGTTCCATAATCGAAAACGAACTCGACACGATAGATATACAAAGTTTGGCGTATCGGCGCCAGCAATTAGATGTTATGAGGAAATTACTCACCAACGATGATTTTTTCGAAGAGTATCGAATCAACGAGGGCATCAAACAGACAGGTCTGGAGGCTGTTTGGCAGCGGTTTTTTGAAAAAAACCAATGGATATTTGGATTCGCACTGCATTATGTTATTGGGGAGGGGGTTGACCCTAATCGTTTAGAGCAGGTGGTTGCAGGGCACTCAATATCGAGTGCTGGAAAGCGGGTTGATGCATTACTGAGAAGCAGGGGGATACTCAGTTCTCTTTGTTACATCGAAATAAAGACACACAAGACCCAACTGCTTCACGTCTCCCAATATCGCCCTGAAGTCTGGCGACCATCAGACGAATTAATCGGAGCTGTTGCCCAGTCACATAAAACAGTGCAGAGGGCGATCGAACATTTGAATCAGGTACTCTCCATAGAAACTGTTCCAGGAGAACCTGCCGAGACTTTCTTCAACTATGCACCCCGTGCAATAGTCATTTGTGGGTGCCTTGGTGAGTTCGATACTGATATAATATCCGATCAAGTACGTTTTAGTTCATTCGAGCTATTTCGACGCAGCACACAGACACCAGATATTATTACATTCGACGAACTCTACGCCCGCGCTGTAGCTATCGTCGAGGCAGGTTTTGCGGCCAAAACATCCACTAGTAATAGTCACTTGGGTGCAAACAAAGTAACGGATTAAAAATTTATTCAATAATTGGTTGTTGGAGAATGGAAAGACAATTTATTTATTGGTCGATGACTTTATGATTGAATATCCGTTCTTTGCACATTCAAAAAAAGACGAGCTATATAAAGATTCTCCCATCCGCTTATGCTTTAAGCAGAGGGAACTGGTAGTCTTAGTCTGGATTTTTGAGTTGGTGAAGAGAATTGAAACCTAACTGAAACCTCATTTATAATTGCTGATTAAAATAATGCATTTCATCCATACAGCTGACATCCACCTCGGTAAAACCTACCGCAACTCCCCCGGCGAAGCGGAACGCTGCGAAGATTTTTTTCGTTGCCTGTCGGGTATCGTGAAAGATGCTTTGAGTGAAAAGGTCGACTTTGTGTTGATCTGCGGTGATCTATTTCACACCGGGCAAATACTGCCGAAAACCTTTGCCAAAACCATCGAAACCCTGCAACCTCTTAAAGAAGTAGGCATCCCTTGTATTGCCATTGAAGGCAATCATGATTGGATTCACAGGCGAAACAATATCTCTTGGATGGCAGCCCTTTCCGAAATGGGCTATATCCGTTTGCTGCGTCCGGATCGCACGGAAGATGGCGGCTATCGTTTCGATCCATTCGATGAAGAGACCGGGATGGGTGGGCATATTGAGATCGACGGTTTGAATCTATACGGCCTCGGTTATATCGGCGCCCAGGCCGGAAGCCATGTTGAGCGAATCTGCAATGCGGTAACCACCGAGAACAATCTGCTGCTTTTCCATGTGGGCATCTGGAAGTACTCGCCGGTTGAAATCGGC
>CAYPQJ010000119.1:0-12958 GCA_964412835.1 uncultured Desulfobacteraceae bacterium
GATATTGAAAACGGCTCACCCCTGCCAGATCAGCGGCAGAATAGGCGCACCAGTTACACGCAAATGTTACAATCTTGGGATCAAACGCTTCAGTCATAAGAAACTCCATTTGGATCGCGTATTGTCATCAAGCCGACTCCGCCAAAGTAGGGGATGCGACGACGGCCGGGTCATCAATCCAGGGCCGCCTCCACCATGGTTAACACTTCTTCGTCGTCATAATGGAAGATAGCAGCCGCCCCTGTGGGACATGCCACGGCACAGGCGCCGCACCCCTTGCAAAGGGCCGGTTGCACCCGGGACACCTGGCCACCCCCCTCCAGATCCACCAGACCGATGGCACCGTAAGGGCAGGCATCCCCGCACATACCGCAGCCGATGCAGTAGTGTTCATTCACGTGAGAAACCACCCCTTCCACGGAGAGCTCATCTTTTGACAACACCACGGATGCCCTCGATGCGGCGGCCTTGGCCTGGGCCACACTCTCTTCGATGGGCTTTGGATAGTGGGCCATGCCCGCCATGAAAATCCCTTCCGATGCGAACTCAACGGGTCTCAGCTTGGCATGGGCTTCCATAAAATAACCATCCTCATTCAGGGACAGTTTATACATCTGAGCCAGTGCTTCGTTATCCCGGGGCACAATGGCGGAGGCCAACACCAGCAGGTCGGGGTTCATTTGAATTTCTCGATCCAGGATATGGTCCAGGACCGTCACCACCAGCTGATTCCCCTCTTTTTGAACCCGTGGTTTGTTTTCCCGGCTGTACCGGATAAAGATCACCCCTTTTTCTCTGGCCTTGCGGTAAAGGGCTTCCCGTTGCCCGTAGGTCCGAATGTCCCGATACAGAACAAAGATGTCCATTTCGGGATTAATCTCTTTCAGTTCCAGGGCCGATTTGATGCTGTGGGTGCAACAGACTTTTGAGCAATAGGGCCTTTCAGGTTCCCTAGACCCCACGCACTGGATGAACACGGCGGATTCGGCCTTCTTCACCCGGTCCTCTCCGGCCATGAGGGCTGCGTCAAACTCCAGGTGCGATAACACCCGATCATCATCGCCGTAGAGATATTCGGTGGGCTTATGTTCCTTGGCGCCCACGGCCACCACCACGGCCCCATGCTTCAGGGTCGTATCATTGCCGTTATGGGAAATGGTAGTTTCAAAATTACCCACAAACCCCGAAGCCTCCTTGATGGCGGCCTCTTTGTAGACATCCACCAGCGGATGATTCTCCACCTGCTGAATCATCTCTTCCAGGGCATCGGAAATCTTGTCTCCCCGCCAGGTCTCATTGAGCATCAGGGCATTGCCGCCCAGTTCACCGGTCTGCTCCACCAGGTAGGTGTGGTATCCCTGATCGGCCAGGCCGATGGCCGAGGTCATGCCGGCGATACCGCCCCCGATCACCAGGGCCTTATTGTCAACGCTGATGGTGGGCTGGGGCAGGGGTTGAATCAATTGGGCCCTGGCCACGGCCATTCGCACCAGGTCTTTGGATTTCCGCGTGGCCGCATCCTTCTCCTTGCTGTGAACCCAGGAGCACTGGTTGCGGATATTGGCCATTTCAAAGAGGTATTTGTTCAAACCCGCATCCCGCATGGTTTCCTGGAACAAGGGTTCATGGGTCCGAGGGGTGCAGGCCGCAACCACAACGCGGTTCAGCCCCTCGCGTTCGATGACCTCCTTGATCGAGTCCTGGGTATCCTGAGAACAGGTAAACAGGTTGTCCTCCACATAGGCCACACCGGGCAGGGTTTTAGCGTATTCGGCCACCTCGGGCACACGAACAATGCCGCCGATATTGATGCCGCAATTGCACACAAAGACCCCGATGCGCGGTTCTTCCCGGCTCACGTCCCGCTCCTCGGGGTAGCTCCTCTCTTTTACCTGGGTGCCCCGGGCCGCTGAAAGCTTTCCTTTGGCATCGCAGGCCGCCGCGCTGGCTTCCATGACGGAAATGGGGATATCCTTGGGCTCCTGAAACGCACCGCACACATAGATGCCGCGTCGCGAGGTCTCGACCGGGTTAAAGACACTGGTTTCCACAAAATTGTCGGCATCCAACTCAACTTCCAGTTTATCGGCCAATTCCACCAACGATTTCTGGGTTTCAAGACCCACGGAGAGGACCACCAGATCAAATTGCTCCGATTGCATGGACCCGTTTTCATCCGCATACTCCAGGATGGGGTTGTGGGTCTCGCTCTCTTCCGCGACGGAATGAATTCGGGACCTTATAAACCTGACCCCCTGCTCGTCCCTGGCCCGGTCGTAATAGCGTTCAAAATCCTTTCCATAGGTCCGCATGTCCATGAAAAAGATGGCGGCATCCAAGTCACCGCCCGAATGTTCCTTGGCGATCACCGCTTCCTTGACCGCATACATACAACACACGGAGGAACAGTAGGGATGATCGCAACGGTTCATATCCCTGGACCCCACGCACTGCAACCACGCAATCTTCCGGGGTGCCGTACCGTCGGATGGACGCTGGAGGTGACCCAT
The DNA here is from genome assembly GCA_964412835.1 of uncultured Desulfobacteraceae bacterium. Classification (GTDB taxonomy): domain Bacteria; phylum Desulfobacterota; class DSM-4660; order Desulfatiglandales; family Desulfatiglandaceae; genus NaphS2. The sequence continues at coordinate 2,511 of CAYPQJ010000119.1, forward strand.
AGAGGGGCCTGTTGCGCTCAGGATCCGCTCAAACTCCATGCTGGTGATCACGTTGGGATAGGTGGCGTAATGATAGGTGTCGAACTGGCTGGGATCAAAGGGTTTGAAACCGGGCGACAGGATCACTGCACCCACATTGAGCTTCAGTTGCGCCACCTGATCGTCATGGGTTTTCAGGGTTACCGCCTCAGCCTTGCATGCTTTGACGCACTCGTAGCATTCGCAGCATCCGCCGCAGTTGAGGCACCTGGCCGCCTCGGATCGAGCGGTCTCTTCATCCACCATCAGGCTCACTTCTTTAAAGCCGGGAAGTCTCTCCTTCACCGGGAGTGTGGGAACCCGCATTCGGTTCAGGGTCGGCGCATCGTCTGGAATCTCCACCCAGTTGGTGCCTATGGGCGGTTCGTCCTGCCATTCGGTGGGCAATTCTTCACCCTTGAGATACTTTACCATATACCGGGCCGCCCGCTTTCCGGCATCAACCGCTTCAATCACCGTGGCAGGACCCGTAATGACATCACCGCCGGCAAAAACGCCCGGTATACTGGTTTGCAGTGTCTCGCTGTTGACCTTCAGAAGGTTCCATTTGGACACTTCCGCTTTAAGCCTTTCATCCAGAAAATTCAGATCCGGTTCCTGCCCGATGGCGGGAATAATATGGGCTGCTTCAATGAAAAACTCCGAGTCCGCAATGGGGATGGGTTTTCGCCTGCCGGTGGTATCGGCGTCTGTCAGCCGGGTCCGGATGCACTCGATACCCGCCGTTTTGCCGTTCTCTTCAGCGATTTTGATGGGCGCCACCAGAAAATGGATTTTGATCCCTTCCTTTTCGGCTTCCGCTATCTCCTCGGGTTCCGCCAGCATCTCTGTCCGTGACCGCCGATAGATAATATGGACTTCATCCGCCCCGAGCCGCAATGCACTCCGGGCGCCATCAAGGGCTGAATGGCCACCCCCGATGATAACGGCCTTACCTTGAAGTATCGTGAGTTTACCCAGCTCCACATCGGTCAGGAAACTGGTGACGTCACGAACCCCGTCCGTTTCCTCACCCGCAAGTCGAAGTTTCAAGCCTTTCCAGGCACCGGGACCCAGGAATATGGCTTTCGCGCCATGGGCCTGGAGTTCTTCCAGGGTAACATCTTTCCCGATAGCCGTATTCGTGTGGATTTCAATGCCATAACGTTTCAAATTCCCAATTTCATTGTCCAGAACCGTCCTGGGGAGGCGATGTGCGGGAATGCCGTAACGCATCATGCCGCCGGCTTCAGGCATGGCCTCGTAAACGCTCACCTTGTATCCTGCAAGGGCCAGGAAGTATGCGGCCGTAAGGCCGGCAGGGCCGGAACCCACAACAGCGACCCTTTCATTTTTCATCTCAATTTCGGGCACCGGAATTTCATGAAGATGGGTCCGATCAGCTGCCACACGCTTCAATTCCCGTATGGAGATGGGTTCATCCAGTTCCAGACGTCGGCAGCTTTTTTCACAGGGGTGGGGACACACGCGGCCCAGTACACCCGGCAGGGGTAAATCCCGCATGATGATTTCGATGGCTTCTCTGTACTTGCCCTCTTTCACCATCTGGACGTACCCTTGGACATTCAGGTTGGCCGGACAGGCCTGCCGGCAGGGCGCCAGATCCAGCTTCTCGATGGCAAACCCACCGGGAATGGCCTGCGCATAAGGCTTATAGGTTGCCTTACGGTCCACCAGCGCCATATCATATTCACTGGGTCGCGCAACAGGGCATACCTCCGTGCAATCCCCGCATGCGGTACAGACATCAGGATCAATATATCGCGGCGTCTTGGTGAGGGTTACTTCGAAGTTTCCTTCTTCTCCATCCACTTCATCCACGTCTGAACAGGTGTGAAGTTCAATATTGGTGTGCCGGCCGACCTCGACCAGTTTCGGAGAAATAATTCACATGGCGCAGTCATTGGTGGGAAACGTCTTGTCCAGCTGGGCCATAACGCCACCGATGGCCGGTGATTTTTCCACCAGATGAACATAAAACCCCGCATCCGCCAGGTCCAGGGCCGACTGCATGCCGGCAATACCACCGCCCACAACCATCACAGCGCCTTGTACTTTTTGATTTTTCTCTGATTTCATTTAACAACTCCTCAATCCGAAATTCACAATCCGAAATTAGGGCCGATCATTCACCGCTGAGGTGCTCTGAAAGATAGGCATAAATGTCCGTGATGTTGAGATCCATCTCCGCCGTACGCTGAGCACAGGTAAAATGGATCTGGCATTTGGGACAGGCCGTGACCATGGTCCCGCTTCCCGTATCAAGCGCCTCCTGAAGCCGTTCCAGCCGCATGGCCCTGGAACAACTGGCACACTCCATCCACGCGCTTGTCCCGCAGCAAAGGGCGTTTGCCCGGTTACGACCCATTTCCACGAGCGTTACGTCCGGAACACTTTTTAACAGATCCCTCGGGGCCTCGTAAATCCCGGCACCTCTTCCCAGACGACAGGGATCGTGAAATGTGACAGCCCCGTTTGAAGAAGGTTTAAACTCAAGGCCGGATGCCGGCAGTTCACGGGATAGAAATTCGGTCATGTGCAACACTTCAAAAGGGAGGCTGCCGAAATATTTCGTATATTGATTTTTGAATGTGGTATATCCCTCCGGGCAACTGAACAGAACTGTCTTTGCCCCGGAAGACTTTATCACTTCCAGATTCCGTTCCGCCAGCTTTCGAAATTTCTCTTCACTGCCGCCGGCAAGCGCATCATGGCCGCAACACCGTTCTTCATTGCTGATGACGGGCGTAATGCCCAGCCGATTCAGCAATTTGAGAACGCTTCGCGCACTCTCAAGCGGGGACAATTCCAGGTATTGGAATACCACTTCAAAATACGGCAGACACCCCACAAAATAAAAAACATCCCCCGAATCCCCGAAATCTCCCACCCCTTCGGCCCAGGCGGTTCGATTCTGGGTTCGATCGTTTAATTGAAGTTCGGCAACGCACTGCATAATCCCGTGGTGGCTTTCCTGGGGAAGATTTCCTGCGTCCCGCGCTTTCTGTCTGAGAAACCGAACAAATTCAGGAAAGTCGATTTCAACGGGACATCGTGTGCTGCACCGGGCGCAACCCAGACACGCCCAGAGACCGGGGTCAAGGTATGGCTCTCCGGCGGGGTCCCTCAACGCCTTTTTGATCATCTGTCTCGGTGAAAAGGTCGGAAGCACTTTGTTAACCGGACAGCTACCGGTGCATACGCCGCATTCCATACAATAATCTATCTGTTTTTCAGTCAGTTGCATTGTCTGTTCCGCTTTTTATGGTATTTGTTGAATGACGGGCCAAAATCCAAACAGAATCCAGATTGAATACTGTTCAGCTATTTCAAGGAACTATTTATCTATTGATGAACAGGTTTGTCAAGGAAAAACCCTTTGATCCAAAATTGACCAGGCCGGTTCATATTCCACACAGATCCATAGTGAACGGGTTTCATCAACGGCTTTTCCAAAAAAATTCAAGAATAAATAAATTTTCCTTGACAAAGTGAACCTGTACAAATAAAAGTTTTCGTTTCAGAGGTTTTCGGCATTGACTTTTCTATGGTTTAATGCGCTTGAAGCTTTATCAGCCCTCAAAATATGGACACCGGGATTATGACAAAAAAGACAAAAAAAGGGAAAATAACAATCAACAGCGAACGATGCAAAGGGTGCCATATCTGCATCGAAACCTGTCCGAACGAAATGATTGAAGTGGACGAGACCCCGAATAAGAAGGGATACTCGCCTGCTCGATTCAAGGAAAACGTACCAGAAGGCGAAAAGGGATGTATCGCGTGTAAACAATGCGCCACGGTCTGTCCCGAAGTAGCGATTGAGGTGTATCGTGCCCAGTGAGAAAATGTTAATGAATGGTTCCCATGTCGTTGCGGAAGCGGCTGTCCGAGCCGGCTGCCGCTACTACTTCGGTTATCCCATCACACCCCAGAACGAGCTGCCCGAGTATCTTTCCGCCAGGATGCCGGAAGTCGGGGGCACATTTATTCAAGGCGAAAGCGAGGTCGCATCCATCAACATGGTGCTCGGCGCCTCCGCCGCAGGCGGCAGGGTCATGACATCCTCATCCTCCCCCGGGGTTTCCCTGAAACAGGAAGGGATAAGCTATATGGCCGGCACGGAACTGCCGGGGGTTATTATCAACATGATGCGAGGCGGCCCGGGACTGGGCAATATTGCCCCGTCTGCAGCGGACTATTTTCAGGCCACCCGGGGCGGCGGCCATGGGGATTACCGTACCCCGGTCCTGGCACCGGCGGGTTGTCAGGAGCTGGCGGATTTAACGTCCGTTGCCTTTGACATTGCGGATAATTACCGCACACCGGTCATGCTGCTGGGAGACGGATTGATGGGGCAGGTCATGGAACCGGTGGTCTTTCCCGATTTTATTGATCTTGAAGACCTTCCCAAAAAAGACTGGATCCTAGACGGATGCAAAGACCGCGAGCCCCGCGCCCTTTTCTCCATGCTCCTGGGACAGGATGGCCAACTCTACAAACACAACCTGCACCTGCAGGAAAAATATGACCGGATCACCGCCAATGAATTGAGATGGGAAACCAAAACCCGGGACGAAGATGAAATGATCATCGTGGCCTACGGCACAGCAGCCAGAATTGCCGAAAGCGCCATCGAGGAACTGAGGGCCGAAAACCTGAACGTTGGCCTGTTCCGACCCATTACCCTGTGGCCCTACCCCATGGCGCCTCTGCGGGAACTGGCCTCAAAAGTGTCCAAAGTAGCCGTATTCGAGCTGTGTATGGGCCAAATGGTGGAAGACGTGGTGCTCTCCGTGGGCGACCGGGCCGAAATACACTTTTACGGCCTGCCCGGCGGCATCATCCCGACTCCGGCGGACGTAGCCGATTTCCTGCGATCCGCTGCCCGCGGCGACGGAAAAGTAGGCAGGAGGATAGACGTATGAGTGCGGAATTAGCATATAAAAAGATTTTTGGCTTTCCGGAATCCCTGAAAGATAACCCGACCCATTACTGTCCCGGTTGTGGCCATTCCATTGCCCACCGCCTGGTGGCGGAATGCCTGGACGAAATGAACCTTCGGGAAGAAACCATCGGAGTTCCACCTGTGGGTTGCGCCGTTCTGGCCTACAACTATTTTAACTTTGACATGGTTGAAGCCCCCCATGGCCGGGCTCTGGCAGTGGCCACAGGCATCAAACGGGTACATCCGGATAAACTTGTCATGACCTATCAGGGCGACGGCGACCTGGCGGCCATCGGCACCGCTGAGACCATCCATGCGGCCAACAGGGGCGAACGGATTTCAACAATCTTTATCAATAACGCCATTTACGGCATGACCGGCGGCCAGATGGCCCCCACCACCACACTGGGACAGAACGCCACCACAACTCCCGGAGGCAGGGATCAGCGCCTCCATGGCAACCCCATCGACATTTCACAGATGCTGGCCGTCAGTAACGGCGTTGTGTATGTAGAACGTTGCGCACTGACCACAATCAAGCAAATCAATCGGGCCAAGAAGGCCATCAAGAAGTCATTTCAATGCCAGATGGATGACCTGGGATTCTCCCTGGTTGAGCTGCTGTCGCCATGCCCCACCAACTGGAAATTATCACCCAGGGATGCCTGGAAATGGGTAAATGAGGAAATGGTGAAGACCTACCCCTTGGGTGTGATCAAAGATATCACCGGCTATGAGGATAAAAAATGATTACCCGGACGACTTTTGCAGGTTTTGGCGGCCAGGGAGTTTTGCTCATGGGGTACGTTCTCTCCCACGGGGCAATGCATAAGGGTCTCAATATCACCTATTTTCCATCTTACGGCGCTGAGATGCGCGGCGGCACCGCCAACTGCTCGGTGACCGTTTCTGACAAGAAAATTGCCTCCCCCGTAGCGTCCAACCCGGATGTGCTGGTGGCCATGAACGGCCCTTCCCTGGACAAATTCGAACCCACCATCATCAAGGGTGGCCTTATTTTTCTGAATTCCTCCCTGATTTCGGAAACCTCGTCCCGCACGGACGTAGATTGTATTCAAGTGCCCATCGTGGAACTGGCCAAGGAAGTGGGAAACGCCCGCGGCGGGAACATGGTCATGATCGGAGCGGTTTGTGCCAAAACAGGGATTCTGTCACTGGAAGAGACCGTTAAGGGAATGCAGGCGGCCATGAAGGGGAAGGATAAATTTTTCGAAGCCAATCAGAAAGCCATTGAACGCGGATTTGCTTTTGCGAAAGACGGCAGATAATCAATTCTGATTCCTGCCTTTATATTGATAGAAGTTCTTTTACTCTTTTTTGAATAAATTTCTCTATCGTTTTTAATCGAAATGTTGATAGATTATAGGTTGAATGTTTTTCGAATTCGAAATCTATTAGCTTTTGCAGTTTTTTCTTCTGATTTTTTGTGATTATTTCTTTTGAAAATGTCAAGAAATCCTGTGAAGTTGCCATCAATCTTGTTTTGGCGTAAACTTCAATATCTTGCATATCATCTTCCATTGCATAGTTAAAAAGTGATAAACCATGATCAAACATAGGCGCCGTGTCTATTATTGCGTTTGTGTTGTTTTCCACGATAAGTCCAAAGTTCCCGAAATGCCTGTCCTCATTACAGATAACCGCATCAAAAATCAGCATGTCCACCAGTGAATTATAATGCATATCACCAAGTTCCTTGTAATAACGTATAATGGCACCCCATCCCCCCTCAGTGACAATCCTACCGGTTGGTATATAGGATGATTCTTTACGTGTAAACAATTCACAAGTAGAGAAAAGTTGGCCTTTCCACTTCTTTAGATTGTATTTAACGGCATTCAATCCCATTGCCTCGGCAAGTTGAAATGCATAAAACTCGGAATACGGCTCATTGCCTGTATTGGCCACACCGGTAGAACCTGCCTTGTAAAGGATTATCTTGCCACTTTCTCGGCGCCAGCATTTAGCAAGCATACCATCTGTTGTTAGCTCAGGAGTAGAAACAAACCCGCTTCGTTGTGTATCGCCATAACCTGTGTAGGCAATTAAGGATAAAATGCGGTTGAATCGATTGTCGTACAGATTGAATTTATCAAAAGATCCGATAAAGGCATCATCCACAATCCAGTAGCAGTCATTCAATGATAAGCCTTTACAAATATCAATGATGCCTTTGGTGTCATTAACATTAAGTCCAAGTTTTGCGAGAAAGCTTTGAACAAAAGCTCTATTTTTGGGGATAACCCGTCTTTTGAGCCATTTCATCAGACCGTTATTGGTAAGTTCCAAGTCTATGGGAAAAAGAAATTTGTATCTATCAATACTCTCAATAATTTCTGTGGATAACCCATCTATAGCACTTGAAGTGATATTGAACTTTATGAGCTCGGTATCAAAATGTTTTAATAGATAAGTCATTTTACAATTTCACTTTCTATAAATAAAAGGCTACTGATATCTAACGCGGCAAGCCGCAGTTTTAAGTTTTAGGTCAATGTCATTAACTTAAGAACTGTAGTTAAATCCAAAATTTACTTCAAATTGTCGTGACATTATGGTATACAATTACAGTATTATCAATCTGTTAACTTATTTTAACTGGAGGAAAAATGTCAAAAAAATTTGAAAAAACTGGAACTTTTGGCACGGACCCTGCTTTTCCAGAACTGTGCCAATATCGTTGATTTTATTAAAAATATTATATTTTCCCAAGATTTTCTTCACCGCCATAGAAAATCAAAAAAAGACTTTACCCGCAAGCGAAAATTGCCTTTTCCTACCCTGATTGCTTTTCTCATCGACCTCGCTACCGGATCTTATCAAAATGAGCTCAATCGTTTCTTTCGAGTTTTGGTGCCGTCGGATCTTCCCATGAAGTTCGTTTCGAAGGTCGCCTTGGCCAAAGCCAGAATGAAACTGGGCTATAAAGCCTTTGTTGAGCTGAATGAGCACCTCGTCGAATATTTTTACCAAAACATGCCAACAAATCAATGGCATGGGTATAACCTGTTAGCGGTAGACGGAACATTGCTTCGCCTTCCAAGAATTGAAAGTATCATGAAGCACTTCGGAGTTTGGCATACAAAAGGCAATGATCGCCCTATGGCACGCGTATCCCAAATGTTTGATCCGCTTAACCGAGTCGGTGTTGATACGATCATCTCCCCAAAAAGTGAGGGGGAAAGAGAATTGGCCGCTCGACATTTTTTCAAACTCACAATTGACGACCTGGTTTTACTTGATCGGGGTTATCCCGCCTACTGGTTGTTTAACCTCATTATGTCCATGGGTTCCGATTTCTGTGCACGAGCATCAGCAAAAAAATGGAAAATCATACGGAAATTCGTTAACTCCGGAAAACGCGAAGCCATTATCTCGCTGCCTGTTTTCCCTTCGTCAATTGCAAAGTGCAAAGAACTTGGGTTAGAACTCAGTCCTCTGAAATTGAGATTCGTGAGAATCGAATTGGATAGTGGCGAAGTCGAAGTCCTAATAACCTCCCTTACCGATAAAAAAGTCTTACCATACGAGTGCTTTGCTGAGCTCTATCACCTCCGGTGGCCTGTTGAGGAGGATTACAAAAAGATGAAATCCTGGATTGAGATAGAAAATTTTTCGGGGAAATCAGTCGAATCAGTTTACCAGGATTTCTATGCCAAGGTCTTCGCTAAAAATCTGGCGGCAATCCTCGCCAGCACGACAAGTAAAGATATCGATGCTGCCTACAAAACCAGAAAATATGTTTATCAGATCAACTATGCTCAGGCGTACGCGGAAATGAAACGTATGATTCCACTGCTTTTTCTCCGGTCGAAAGATGCTGTATCCGAGATCATCTCGGCCTTGCGTGAATTTCTAGTCCAAACGGTTGAACCCGTCAGGCCTGGCAGAAAATTTCCAAGAAAAAAGGGGCAACCCAGAAATTATTACCTCAACTATAAATCAATCTGCTAAGTTAATGACATTGAGTTTTAGGTTTTAAACGCCACCCCCTCCGGGCAAAGCTCGACGATCAGTTTTTCGATTTTATTCATACGCTTAGTCATGACGGTTCTCATCTTTTGCTTTCTTCTCAATCTTTTTCTGTACGGTTTTAATGCTATCCAGATAGGCTTTTTCTACGGGAGAGAGCGTTTTAACCTGATATTGACGGTATTCTTGTTCGGCTTTTTGCATGGCTTCATCGTGTCTGATTTTCCCCGCATCCGGCAGCACGCCCTTGCCATACATTGCAGCAAATTTATCAAGTTCCGCTACCCAATCTTTCATCCGCATTTGGGTATGCTCCCGGGCTTTGATTTCAGCAAGGTCAAAAAATGCCGATACCATGCGATTAAGACGAAACAATTCATCTTCACTCAGATAATTTTTGGCAATTTTGGTTTCTGATTTTATGGGAATCTCACCGGCAAAAGTCTTTAAGCCCATAAAATCTTTTTCAGCATCGGCACGCGAATAAATCGTTTCCGCAGCGGTTTGTTTATTGACCGCGTAATGAAGCTTGTTTTGTACGGTTTTGAAAAACCGGTTTGATTCTTGTGTGTTCGGATCGTAATCAATACTGGTCGCGTAAAGATCCAGCACCTGGCGGTACATCACTTTTTCGCTGCCGCGGATGTCGCGAATGCGGTCGAGCAGTTCCTTCCAGTAATTCCCGCCGCCGGCGCTTTTGAGCCGCTCATCGTCCATGGTGAAACCTTTGATCAGGTATTCTTTCAATCGTGCAGTCGCCCAGATACGAAATTTTGTGGCAATATGAGATTTTATACGGTAACCCACAGAAATAATGGCATCAAGGTTGTAGAACTTTTTCTTTCGCTCAACCTTTCGGGAACCCTCGTTTTGAACTTGTAAGAAATCCTTACAAGTTGCTGCCTCCTCCAGTTCACCTTCATCAAAAATATTTTTCAGGTGAATGGTAATGTTCTGAGGCGTTGTCTGAAACAATTCGGCCATCATCTTTTGAGTCAGCCAAACATTTTCATTTTCGAGGCGGACTTCTATTTTGGTTGTTTCGTCCTCAGCTTGATAAAGGATGAGTTCTCCTTTTTGCTCTTCTTTCATTGCGGGCCTCCCTCCAAATCCGCAACAATTTCATCAATCGCCGTGCGCAGTTCATTCTGCCGGGCAACAATGCCGGCAATCTCGGCGTTGAGTTGCGTAATATCAATCACCTCGCGGGTGTCTTTTTGCGCCACATAGGTGGATACCGCGATATTGTAGTCGTTTTCTTCAATGGTTTTGTGGTCTGTCAGTTTGGCAAAATACTCGATGTCTTGGCGCTGGATAAACGCTTTTAGTATTTTGGATTGGGGGGTCAAGTCTACGTTTGACCTTTGACAATTTTCAACAAGAGTCAATCGTAGACTTGACCCCTTATCTTTCAGAGCCGTACCGGCAAAACGCGCTATCGCATGCTTAAAGGCGAAGATTTTCTATG
>CAYPQJ010000120.1:0-12823 GCA_964412835.1 uncultured Desulfobacteraceae bacterium
ACCATCACCTATTATCTTCAGAAATTTGCCGACGATACACACATGGCCCTGATGCGGGAGCGCATGAGCGAGGAAGACATGACCCGTCTGTTTGACCTGTTGACCTATCTATTGAAACAATACCTGAACGAAGAGGAATACCACAGCCACTTCCTGAAAGACGAACATCACCACGGATAAAATATAGGTTATGCGCTAATCAGGCTTGAAAAAGTTTCCCCATAGGTATTCAGCGCCTCTTCGCTAAAGCAGACAAATATGACCTGACCCGGACGGTCATTCATTTCAAGAAATCGTTCGGTTTCCCTCATGGCGATTTCAGTGGCCTTTTTCAAGGGAAATCCATAAACCCCGGTGCTGATGGCGGGGAATGCGACAGTTTCCGCGCCTTTTTCCACTGCGGCCTGAAAGCTGTTTCCGTAGCAATCAGCCAGAAGCCTTTCCTCGTTTTGGCCGCCCCCTTTCCAGACCGGACCTACCGTATGGATCACCCATCGCGCCGGGAGATTATATCCCTTGCTCACCCGCGCTTCCCCTGTGGGACATCCGCCTATCTTTCGTGTCTCTTCCAGCAGGTCAGGCCCTGCCCCACGGTGAATGGCCCCATCAACGCCCCCACCACCCAAAAGCGAATTATTGGCGGCATTGACAATGGCGTCAACCGCCAGCTTCGTAATATCCCCTTGTACGATTTTGATCCTTTTTGTCATCTCATCCTCCTTCCGAAAAATTCAACTCCCTGCCCTCCGCCTTCCGTCATCCGATCATGGTCCCCAAAAGGCTGCCTTAAGCGTCAAAAGGACATATAGAAAAAACACCAGCACAATCAGCCGGTGCAGGTACCTTGAGATAATCCTCAACCCACTTTTTTCAACCCCGGGTTTCCCCCCTGCCTTTTCAACGCTTGGCAGAATCAATACGCACCCCAAAAAAAGCGCCGGAAGAACAATGCCCGCCAGGATCGCTGGCAAGGTTTTCAGCAGAGTCTGAACGCCTAGGAAAAACCAGGGACCTTTTACGGATGCCGCAAAAGCATCGGGCGGGATATCCATAAACGGTTTGACAAACAGCGCATAGAGACACAGCCCCGCCGCACCGGTATAAAGGATACCGTATTTCGGAAACCATTTTCGAATGTGTGTTCTGATGAGGTACAGGATCAGGATGGGCAGAAAAAAACAGTGGTACAGATAGGGAAGAAAAAAAAGGTCTTCTCCGGGCAGAATGAACAGACTGGAAAGGCGTTTTCCCACCAAGGGGATACCTCCCGTAATGTTCATGAAAATCCGCGCCGCAAAAACGCCTTCTTTGTCTCCTTTCAGGATAAACCCCGTAAAAAGGGTGTAAAAACAAAGGCACAGGGAAAAGACGAGGCGCTGCCACTGACCCTCGGGGTAAAGGCGATACCGTTTCTGATGGAAATGGTCCACGGCATGGATGAGCATCAGGATTACAAACAGCTGGCCTGACGCGAAATGGAGCTGCCTGAAAAACCAGCCATAGGGGACAAGGGTTGTAATTTCTTCTACGTTTTGAAAGACGTTCCCCGTGGGGCGATAGTAAAATGTCAGCACAAGGCCTGACAGGAGGCATAAAAAGAGGGCTGAAAGCCCCAGGCGGGGAAGATATGAGGAAATTCCTGCAGAAATTCTGTTGCCGGGCTTGTTCGCGAATAGCAAATCCTATCCTCGATCAGATTTTTACAACGGTTTCAATGTCGCCGCTGGGCATTTTTTTGACCGGAAGTGGTTGAAGGTTTCGTTGGGCAGGCCCCGAGATCCATTTGCCTGAGGTTTCAAACGTGCTGCCGTGGCAGGGGCATTTGAATTCTCCTGAAACCGCATCAAAGTTCACGGTGCATCCCAGGTGAGGACATTTGGCGGAGAGGGCGCTGAATCCGTCCTTTGACGACATCAGGTAGACGCCTTCTTTATAACCGACGGCGGCATGTTGGGCATCTGGCGGGAAAGTAATCTTTTTCTCTGAGATTTTTCTGAAACCGATAAAGGAAAGGACCGGAAAACCTAGGGCCACAGCGCCCAGCGCATATCCTCCCCATACAGAAACTTTCTTGATAAACTGCCTTCTTTCAAGCATTTTCGGCCTTTTTTTCAATGTGTACGACACGCCTTGTGACGTTAGGAAAAAAGATAAAAAAAATCAAGCAGTCTCTGATCTCTTCGTTTTGGCCACAGCCGTGGGGTTCAATCCCAGTTGTTCCATTACAAGAGTGTGCAGCCTGGGCCTGAACGCCTTAATGGCCGTATTTTGTCTCGACGGATGGATTCGATTGGTTAAAAAGACCACCGTCACATCATGGTAAAGGTCCATCCACAGGGAAGTCCCCGTAAACCCCAGATGTCCAACGGAATCCGGCGAAAAATAACTTCCGGCACTTGAACCGACTGGGGAAGGCGTGTCCCACCCCAGGGCCCAGGTGCTGCCAGGAACCAGGTGTTGTTTTTCAAAAAAAGTCCTGACAGTTTTAGGTTGAAAGTAATCATCGCGCAATCCGTAAAAATGTTCCCTCAAAAGATTGGCCAGGCGATAAACCCCATCCGCTGTGCCAAAGATACCCGCATGCCCTGAATATCCACCCACAGCCCAGGCGTTTTCATCATGTACCTCTCCCTGAAGGATCCGTTTGCGCCAGGCGCAGTCTTCCGTTGCAGCGAATTCAATTTTATTTTTCAGGGGGTCTGTTGTGCCAAAAAAAAGTGATTTCTCCAGTGAAAGTGGTTCAAAAAAGTGTTTATTGAGGAACCGGGGCAGGGAAACTCCCGCATTTTTCTCAATGACCCACTCAAGGATCATGAACCCCAGGTCGCTGTATACCGTCCGTCTCCCAGGTAAATATTTAAGCGGCATTTTCAAAAGTCCCTCCCTTAAAAGGGACTTTCTCTCTTGCTGCTTATGACCTGAAAGCTCAAGATATAAAGGCGCCCAGTCTGAAAAACCGGCACAATGGGTCAGAAGGCATCGAAGGGTGATGGTTGCCTTGTCCGGAGGGACGGGTATTTGCAGCAGATCGCCAAGGGCTTGATCCGGATGAACGGCCCCCTGGTCAAAGAGTTTCATGATCGACAGGGTGGTACAAAGGGGCTTGGTCAGCGAGGCCAGGTCAAAGGGCGTATCCTTTTCCATTGGGAGCGGAATAGGCAGCAGGACACGATTTCCGGTTTGTTCAAAAAAGACGATTCTATTTTTTTGGGCAACCAGCAGCACCGCACCGGGATAAACCCCTTCCTCGGCCCCCTTTTCCAAGAGGTTTCCAATGGATACACGGCTTTCTCGTTTAATCCCCATTTCCGTAACCTTCCCGGCAGTTGATGCAAACCATATGGGCACTTTCGATGAAACGGCTAACATAAATCCTCATAAGTGTAAACTGTAAACCGTAAACGGTTATCCTTTTTGGTTGCGGCCGTGTGGCATAGACGCTATATTGTCTGCCTGAAAATACTTCTTTTCCATTATGTTGCTTCTTTCAGGAGGTTCCATGAAATTTTCTTTTTTTTTACCATTTGTCGCGCTGAGCGCTTTGTGTTTATGTTTTGGGGGCTGCAAAACACTTCAACTGCCAACGGGCAAAGGATATACGGATCTCTGCCAAACCTATGTGGGGCATAACAGCCGAACATTGGTGGATTCCTGGGGGCCTCCCGGGAGGACATTCAACGCGCGGAACGACCAAAAAGTGTTTGTTTATGTGGAAACAGTCGATGAGTATACCATGAACCCTCTGGCCCACTCCGCATTAATCGAATACCCCCCCAATGTTGACGGACGAAAATCAGGGCCCGGAGAAGTAACACCAGGCGTTGTGGGCCAATCGGTTCCTGCCATGGACTATTGCATCACGTATTTCGATGTGAGCAACAAAAACCAGGTGCAAAAAGTCTATTGGAAGGGGAGCTGTAAATCATTGGAGAAAACGCAAGCCAAATAGTGTCGGGGTGTTCAAATGGCTGCAGAGGTTTGGGTAACCGATGCGACATCGGTAACAGCGCTCGGTCGAGACCTCGAGGAATTGTGGCAGCGGCTTTTATGGGGTCATTCCGCCATCGCGCCGGTTATGCGGTTTCCAGTGAAAGATTATAAGGGCCGTTTCGCTGCCTGCATTAAAGATCTCAAATGTTCAGGGACCCTTTCAGCAATTCACGACCTCCTCGGCCGCCTGTTCAAGGGAATGGGACCCGTGCCAACCGATGCCCGTCTTTACACCGCTACGACCAAAGCCGGTATTGATAACCTGGAGCGCATGCGCCGGGACCAACCTGTTGATACCTCGGATATCCTTGTGGGCACAATTGCAGAACAGGTTAGCCGTCAACTGGGGTTGATCTGCCCGGGAACCAACATTTCAGCAGCCTGCGCCTCTTCCGCCATTGCTGTGGCCAAAGGGGCCGCCCTGATTGCCGCCGGTCGGGAGGAATGCGTACTGGTCTGTTGTATCGACCTGGTCACGGAATTTGTTTTTTCCGGGTTTTCAGCCCTTGGTGCCATGTCCTCGAACCCGTGTATGCCATTTGACCGTGAACGAAGCGGCCTGACCCCGGGGGAAGGCGCCGCCTCCCTGTTGCTCATGAAGGCCGACCGCGCTAAAAAGGAAGGGCGGCCCCATCTGGGGACGATCCTGGGATGGGGGGTGGCCAATGACGCGTTTCATGTGACCGCCCCCGCTTCGGATGGATGTGGGTTGATAGCGGCGGTGAAACAGGCTCTTAAACGGGCCGGTTTGGAACCGGAGGCCATTTCGGCCGTCTGCGCACATGGCACGGGAACGGTTTATAACGACCACATGGAATTGACGGCTTTTGACCAGCTTTTTGGAAACCGAAAACTGCCGGTTTATTCCATTAAGGGTGCCATTGGGCATGCCCTGGGGGCGGCCGGCGGCATCGAGGTGGCGTTGGGTCTGAAAAGCCTTTCTGAAGGACTTGCTCCCCCCACGTTAGGTTTTTCAAAAGGAGAGGACAGTACGGTGGGCAGGGTATCTTCCCAGCCTGCCGCCATACCCGGAAATTATCTCTTGTCCACCAACTCCGGTTTCGGAGGTATCAATGCCGCCTTGATTATGGCGAAAGGCGAGGGAGCATAGATGGCGTTTATTACAGGGGTGGGTTGGATTTCAGCGCAAAGCATGGGACGGGGTCGAAAAGATGCCCGTTTTCAAATGGCTTCAGGTGAACTGCCGACCATTACCCGTAAAGCCGTTTTTAAAACGCCCTACCCCCGTTTCAGCCGGATGGATGAATTTTCCAGGCTGGGCGTCTCTGCTATTGGATTGGCCCTTAAAGACGCGGGTATGGATGAATGGACCTCTAAACGGGAAGTGGGCATTGTTGTCAACACGGTTTACGGTTGTCTTCATACGGATTTGGATTATTTTGAAACCGTCATGCCGGAAAGCGGCGCATTTGCCAGTCCGGCACTCTTTTCATATACCCTGCCCAATTGCTTTTTAGGCGAGGCCGCCTCCCGTTTCGGGCTTACGGGACCCGGTTATGTTATGACTGAACGGGGCGACTCGAGCCTTTCAAGTATCAGGGCTGTTTTGGAAGACATGGCTTGTGAAGATTTAGAAAGCGCCCTGGCCGGAATCTGCGACCTGGAATGCCCACCTGAATTTCCCATTGATGAAAATATCATTCCGGGTGCCGCTTTCCTGGTGGTTGAAAAAAACCCTGATGTTGGGCTCAAACCCTATGGATCCCTTCATGTGAGCCGAGCGCAAGATATTTTTTTCAATGAAAAAAAGGTATCGGGTTTCAGAGCGTTGATACAGGCCTGTATGAAACAGATGCCGGGAACGGTCACATGATCAGCACTTCAATCCGCATTCCGCAATCCACAATCCGCAATCAAATCCGGGTCATCATCGTCATCCCCGTTTATAACCATGGCGCAACACTCAGGGGAGTCGTTAAAAAAGCATGCCGGCTTCATGATGCGGTCATGGTGGTGGATGACGGCAGCACGGACGGTGGATGGGAAACCATTCTCGATCTTGATGTTCACAGGATTCGGCATTCGCATAATTTCGGCAAGGGCGCAGCTATTTTGTCCGCGGCAAAGGAATGCGAAAAACTGGGGATGACCCATATGGTGACCCTGGATGCGGACGGGCAGCACGATCCGAATGATCTGCATCTTTTCATTTCGGCCATGCACCGGTCTCCCCGTGCCATAGTGGTGGGCAAACGTAATTTTGAAACCGGCTATGTGCCTTCCGGCTCCCGCATTGGCCGCCGGATTTCAAATTTCTGGTTATGGGTCCAAACCGGTCGGTTACTTGGGGATACCCAGAGCGGTTATCGCGGCTATCCCGTAGACGTCCTCAATGCACTGAAACTGCGCGAACGCCGTTACGCATTTGAAAATGAGGTTCTGGCAAAGGGGGCCTGGGCCGGAATTGAACTTCTGGAGGTGGATATTTCAACCTTTTACCCTGCCGATGAAGAACGGGTTTCCCATTTCCATTTGTTCAATGATAACGTGAGGCTCAGCTTTCTAAATGCGCGGCTGACGCTCAGGGCCATGATTCCCTGGCCGCACCGAAAACTGCCTTGATATGAATACCGCCCCCGTAAAAATTTTTCAGAAGATGGTTTGCTTCTTTTCCCTGGCTTTTTTACTCGGCGTAGGGTCACCGTTTTTCCCCCTGGCTTTGTTTGATGCCAATGCCGCAGGTCCTGAAGGCATTCAACCGTTTGACCATGGCTTTCATACCACGCTGGAACGCATTTCGCCGGCAACCCTGGCTTATCACCGCCTCAAAGCCGTCCTCTCAAACCATGGCAACGAAAGAGCTGTTCCCTTTGTCCTGCCTGCCGTTTCACATGCCCTTTCAAATCCCCTTTCCCTACCGGCGCTGGCGCGGAGGTTGACGGATCAAACCGACCATTTGGTGCCGAATAACGCGTCTGAAAATCTCGCCGTAACGCCCGAAGGGCTGTTGCGTAATTTTGTTTCAGCAGCAGCAACGGTCTTTTCCCTGAAAATTGATCTGAAAGACCCCATTGAATTTTCGCCCTTAGGGGGTGAAGAACCTTTGCCCATATCGCGTCTAATGGATCGAATGGCCGCTGAAATCGTTGCAGCTGATTTTCTGGTGAAAGCGGCATTTTCAGGCATAACACCTGAAGAAAAGATCCGTTTGCTGAAATTGTTTCCTCTAGTACTGGACGATTTTTTAAACAAAGACAATCTTTCGGACAAAGATGCGTCCCTTATCATGGCTTCGGCAGAAAAGGTCCACACGGCACAACTGTTGCGCGGGCTTTTAGTGCTTTCAACCCTTTTTTCCGATGATTTTCTGACCATGATTCGGCGGGCGGGATCGGACGCGCCCCCTATACCCTTGGATCACAAAAAATATCCCGGATTGAAGGGACGATTTCTGGCGATTCGTGAAACACCGGCAGGCCTCATGTTGATCGGTGATAAGGGACCGAATGTTTATGGTATGGATGCTTCACTGATTATCGACCTGGGGGGAGATGATCTATATATCAACAATGCAGGCTCACCCGTTTATGAAATCCATAAAAGAGCGGTTTCGGGGATTCGCTACCCTACCGCGGTGGTGATTGATTTTGAGGGGAACGATCGTTATATTAGCTCCGGATTTTCTGCCGTGGCCGCAGGATTTTTTGGCCTGGGGTTAATCCTGGATATGGCGGGGGATGATGTTTATGCCGGCGGCCGGCTTTCATTGGGCGCTTCTTTTTTCGGCATGGGCTGCTTGATGGATATGGCGGGGAATGATACATACGTGTGCTCGGAGGGTGGACAGGGTTGTGCATTTTTCGGTGCGGCGTGTCTGTTTGATGGTAAAGGAGACGATCTGTATCAAGGCGCCAAATTCGTTCAAGGCTTTGGCGGACCCATGGGTTTGGGGCAGCTTTATGACTTAAAGGGGAACGACCATTACCGCGCCGGCTGGAAACATGGCTCAAGCTATGGCACAAAAGATATCTACCAGGCCTTTTCACAGGGGGTGGGATGGGGTTTTAGGAAGCGTGCTGCCGGCGGTATCGGCATTCTCCATGACTCCGGCGGGGACGATACCTACGAAGCCGGTAATTTTTCCCAAGGGACCGGTTATTTCCTGGGCCTGGGTGTACTCAGGGATAATTCCGGAAATGATGTTTACAGGGGCAGTCGGTATTGCCAGGGTGCTGCGGCCCATCAGGCCGCAGGCGCACTGTTGGACTTCAACGGCAACGATGTCTATTCGGGGAAAATTGCAGCGAATCAAGGCGCGGCCTGGGACCTTTCCGTGGCCTGTTTAGTGGATTATGCCGGCAATGATTGCTACAAAGCAGGTGATCTTTCCCTGGGAGCCGGGGCTCAGAACGGCATGGGGCTGTTCTTCGACGGAGAGGGCAACGATCGGTACGAAAGTCCGGCAAAATCATTGGGGTTCAGCGGCGGTCTTTCCTACGGGGGCGGCAGGAATGCCGGCAACATGGGGATATTCCTGGATGTGGGCGGCGGCAGAAATTTTTACGCCGTGAAAAGCAGAAAAAACCATACATTTTGTGTTAAAGGGAACCTGGGGATTTTTTTGGATGAATGAGGATAAACATGTCAAAGATTTTTCTGGAAATGGTATTTATCGCGTTCTCTGGCCTGTGGCCACGCTGGTTTACTGGCTCGGGGCCAGCCTGCTCCACCTTGAAATATCCAAAATCATCGTATCCCCTGTTTCCACAACCCTTGGGCCCATCGAAATAAAACTGGGCACCCCTGCGAATTACAGCAGCCATTTCGCGTGGGGCCTTCTGATTCTGGGCGCTTTTTTTGTGATCTTTACGGCCGTCAAGGGAAAAGCCCGACTGCGGACCCTTGTCTATTGGAGCATATGGGGAGCGGCTGTTTATGGGGCCAACCGGTTTCTGGTGTTTTCACCCAATGAATATGTACACTATCCCCAATATGCGCTTCTCGCGGTGTTGCTGGTCGCCTGGCGGGATCCTCACCGTGAAAAATGGCCCATTGGGAGCCTCATCTTCTGGGGGACGGCGTTGGGGGTCACAGATGAGTTGATACAGTACTTATTTATCTGCCCTTCCTATGGGGACTATCTTGATTTTAACGATTTTTTCTTGAACGAACTGGGTATTGTTGCGGGGCTTCTTCTGGTTTACGGTTTTAAAGAGCAGGGGGCAATGATCAAACCCCTTTTGCCCATTCACAAAACCAGGGCTTTCAAAACAATCGTCATCAGTTTTGCAGTCATTTTTCTTCTCATTTTGACGGATCGCCTGAAGACAACGCCGCCTGAAATGATACCGCCAGGGGGATTTTTTGCGGTAAACGGCAGAACGACCCTTTATCTTGAGCGAAAGCCGGGGATAACAGGCGCCTGGAATCACCTTGGGGATGGAAGCGCCTACTATGTGCTCTCACCGGCAGCAGGACTTATTTTGCTGTTTGCCCTGGGGTTTCTGTTTGCCTCCCTTGATCCACGGGTTCTGAAACGAATGACGGGGGTCATTAAATAGCGTAGGGTAGACCTGTGTATGCCTGATCTGAATTTTTTAACCCTTCACAGGGTGCAGGGGACAGTTGTCAGGGGGCAGGATGAAATTCGAATAGGTAATCCGAAGATGACTTTTCTGCCCCCTGACAACTGCACCCTGTGAACGTTACTTTCTTAGCGTTTCTATGGATTTCATATGCGAATCGTACTGGTTCACCCCACGGGATCCAACTGGGTTCCCGGGAAAAAAGATATCACGGCTGTTGCCAACCGCATGGCCCCTTTGGGATTGCTTTCCATCGCCGCATATCTGGAACGGGAAGGCCATGAGGTCTTTGTTCTGGATTGCCTGGGACCTGGCGCCGCAAAAAATAATGACGTCCATGTTCGAAGCATCCTTCAAAAAAACCCTCACATGGTGGGCTTTTCAGCCACTACTTCCGGATTTCCGGACGGTTATGATCTTGCGGTTCGGATCAAAGCCCGCCGCCCTCACATCAAAACGGTTTTTGGCGGTGTACACATATCCGCCTTGGGCGCAACACTTCTGAACGGTTATGAGGCCATTGATTATCTTTGTATGGGAGAAGGCGAAGCGACCCTGGCTGAGCTGGCCTCCGGAAAAGCATCAGCCCAAGTAAACGGATTGGCCTGGAGAGATGGAGACCAGGCGGTGCTCAATCCACCACGACCGCAGATTCCCGATCTGGATGATCTCCCCTTCCCGGCCCATGAAAAGCTGGAAGGGTTCCCCAAAGGGTACAATTTGCCCCTGTTCAGTTACATTCATACCCCCGGGGCCACCATGGTCACCAGCCGGGGATGCCCCTACCAGTGCTCATTCTGCGACCGTTCCGTTTTCAGCCGCGGATACCGCACCAATTCGGCGGCCTACATCTATGCCCATGCGGCCTATTTGAAACACCGTTTCGGGGTTCGCCACGTCAATATCTACGATGATCTGTTTACGGCCCATAGGAACCGTATCACCGAGTTCTGCAGCCTTCTGCTTTCAAAGCCCCTGCACATGCAGTTTAATTGTGCCGTGCGCGTCGGCCATTGCGATGATGACCTTCTGGAGATGCTGAAAGCGGCCGGGTTCCTCCAGCTTTCCCTGGGGATTGAGACCGGGGATGAGCACCAGATGGCCGTGCACAAGCCGGGGGTACACCTTGAAGCGGTTCGTGATACGGTGCGGCGTATTCAGAAGAAAGGACTCCGGGCCAAGGGCTTGTTCATGATGGGACTGCCCGGAGAAACCCGCGCGTCAATTCTTAAAACCACCGAATTTGCCCTTTCCCTGGGTCTTGATGATATGAATATGAGCAAATTTACGCCTTTTCATGGCGCGCCCCTGTGGGATTCCATTCGGGATGAAGGTACACTGGATGAGGACTGGCGAAAAATGAATTGTCTGAATTTTGTTTTTGTGCCCAGGAGTATCGATTCCAGGGAGGTTCTTGAACAGCTTTACAACGAACATGTGAAGCGGTTCTATACGGATCCCGCATGGCGAAAACGGTTTCGGGGTCGTTTGTGGGAGCACCGTCAAAGCCTGTTCTATTTTCTGCAGCATTTGCCCAGCTTTCTGAGTGCCAAGCGGAATTTTGAACCGAAAAAACATTAGTCCCAATCCCTGCCGGATCGACCTACTTTTTTCCTCAGGGTTTTGATTCTTCCCCTGTTGATTTTACATTGCAGGCGTTTTTCCCTGGCATTTCGGGTAGGGCGTGTGGGTTTTCGTTTTTTGGGTGTGGCAAGGACGCTTTCGATCAGATTCCGGAGACGGATCAGAGCTTCTGCTCTGTTTTTCCCCTGGGTGCGGTGCTGCTGCGCCTTGATGACGACGACGCCTTCCCCGGTGATACGATGGTCTTTCAACGCCAGAAGACGTTCCTTAACAAAGTCCGGCAGGGAGGAAGTATTGACAGGAAACCGCAGGTGTACGGCCGTGGAAACCTTATTGACATTCTGGCCGCCCGCACCCTGGGAGCGGATGGCATGGATTTCGATTTCACGGAGGGGAATGGCAATATGGTCTGAAATATGAAGCATGACTGATACACCCTGTACAATATGAAACCGGTTCATTTGCCGGCGGTTTACAGTTGCCGGTTCGTGACTATTCAGGATTTTAGCAAATGAACTTATTTTCGTAAATCTTTAATCACCCATTTAATTTTCCTGGAAAAGTTCCCTTCGCAAAGATATTATTTCATCTTTGCCGGAACAGAACAACAAAAAGTCATGGAGGTACTGCAATGAAAAAGACCCGAGGCATTGTTTCATGCGGTTTTCTATGGATCATTTTTTTCATAATCATGGGGAGTGGTTGCGCCAAAGCCCCGCCAAATTCCGGTTTTCTTCAGGATTACACGGCCCTCCATCAGGATCCGGGAGATGAAAGCCTTTTCTGGTATGAAGTACCGGATGTGGATTGGAAAAAGTATCCCAAACTGATGATTGACCCGGTCGTCATCTATTTTCACCCCGAGGCCAAAAATCGTCAGATCGATCCGGAGGCTTTAAAGGAGCTGACCGGATATTTTCGGAAGGCCGTGATTGAAGAAGTTCAGGATGCCTACCCCGTGGTGGAAAAACCGGGACCTGATGTCCTGAGGATTCGGGCCGCCATCACGGACATTATTCCCGCGAATCCATTGATTAATGCCGCCATGGTGGTGGCTGTGGGATTGCCCGTGGATATGGGCGGGGCATCCATGGAAGCTGAATTTCTGGAATCGGAAACCGGTAAACCATTGGGGGCGGTGGTGGACAAAAAAATGGGAATTCCCGTGAACCCCGAGGATTATATGCTCGGATTTACACAGTGGGGACACGCCAAGACCGCATGTGACGCATGGGCGGCACTGCTGCGGGATTCCCTGGATGAAGTGCATGGCCGGTGAATAACGAGCGGGTTGTAGAAAGAACGCTTACGGCCCCAACCCGCTTTAGATCCCTACTCCTGCCCTTGAAAGATCAATGGCTTTAAACGCCTGTTTTGATGTCGCAGAAGAGGTTCTGGCCGGAGATCCGGTCATCCGGAAGTTACTTAAGGCAATGGCATCACATGCCCAGGTAGGCGGCGCGGATGGAGGGGTCGCCCAATAATTCTTTGCCGGAACCTTCACGTGCGATCCGTCCGGTTTCCATGATATATGCGCGGCGGGCCAGGGTAAGGGCATGCCGGGCATTCTGCTCCACCAGCAAGATGGAAAGGCCATGCAGATTGATTTCGGAAATGGTCTTGAAAAGTTCGGCCACAATGATAGGCGCCAGCCCCAGTGAGGGCTCATCCATCATCAGAAGTGACGGTTTGGCCATGAGGCC
>CAYPQJ010000121.1:0-12715 GCA_964412835.1 uncultured Desulfobacteraceae bacterium
AAACGAATGCTCATACGGGTTATCGATGTGGGTGAACTGGAAAAGCTGGAAGCGGTTTTTCTAAAACGTGCCTTTGCCATATCCGGACTGATTCTGATTGTCGCCGTCTTTCTGAGTTACGGACTGGCTCACAGCGTCTCCGAACCCATTAAAAAACTCAATCAGGCGGCCAAACGCATCGAAAGGGGAGAATTCGGTCTTCACCCTGTCACCGGTAGCGGTGATGAAGTGGGCGCATTGGCATACAGCTTCTTCCAGATGGAAACGGCACTCAAAAACATTATCCTACAGATCAAGGAAGCCGCTTTCAAAATCAACTCCGCCAGCAACGAGATTGTAGCGGCAGCGGAACAGCAATCATCCGGCGCTGCCCAACAGGCCTCCAGTGTGGGAGAAACAACGGCTACCCTTGAAGAATTATCAGCAACGGCCCGGCAAATTGCTGAAAACAGCGAGGTCCAGGCCGGCATGGCTGAATCCACCCTCAAAAACGCCGAAGACAGCCTGAAAGCCATGGGTGAAACCGAGGTTGTGATGTCGGACATTCGACAGAGAACCGAAGTCAGCGCCGGAAAGATCATGGCACTGGGAGAAAAATCCCAGAAAATCGGCAAAGTGCTGAGCATCATCAATGACATCGCGGCGGAGACCAAAATGTTGTCCTTAAACGCCGCCATTGAAGCCAGTCGGGCCGGAGAAGCCGGAAAAGGGTTCTCCGTGGTGGCGGGAGAAATTCGCAAACTGGCTGAAAATGTGGTCAAATCAACAGGCTCTATTGAAGAAATGCTGAAAGAAATCCAGGGGGCCGCCAACATGTCCGTCATGGCATCGGAGGAAAATGTTAAAATCGTAACCACGGGCGTTCATGAACTGGACCGGGTCAAAACCGCCCTGGAAGAAATCGTTCACCTGGCCGAACAATCAACCGACGCCGCCAAAGAAGTATCCATGACCACGGGGCAACAGAAAACGGCCAGCGAACAGACCGCCGTAGCCATGCGGGAGATATCCGAAGTCACCCGACAAATGGCCGCCGCATCAACGCAGACCACCCATTCGGTCCAGGGGCTTCACCGCCTGGCAAAAGACCTTCGGAATCTCGTCGTAGCGTTTCAAAACACACCTGAATCCGGGAGAGGCAACAATGGATAAGTTACAGAAAAAAGTCGGCCTGCACCAGGGGATATTCTTTCTTGCCGTTATAGGGCTCCTTTTCATGCCCTATGCCCTTCTGACACTGGAAATGACCTGGACACAGCTCAAAGCCCTTCTGATCGTCTATGCCTGGGAAGCCCCGCTTTTCGCAATCATCTGTATCGGGTTGCCCATGCGGTGGGTGGGTGCGCTGCAACGCGCTCATGAAGCTGCGGCTAAAAAAGCGCATGATACCCCGGCTGAAATGTACAGCGTTATTTCTCGTGGGCTCAAGCTGCCCTTAAAGATCGCATGGACCACCCTGATCATTATTTTTCTGGGGTTTGTGATCGGCATCCTGCAAATGATCATTTTTGCGGGCTTTGATCGCGTACAATCCATAGAGACCCTGATGATCGCCATTATGATCGCCATGATCTACGCGGCCTGTTGTTTTTTCAACAATGAACGGATTCTGGCCCCCCATCTGGGCAGTTGGGTTGAAAAATTCGGGATGTCGACACCGCCGAGGGTGCTGACCCTTTTTAACAAAATCCTGGTGGTTTGCCTGTCCATCATGGTGGTCACAATTCTGTTTCAAGGCAGTGTTACCTTCAGCCATTCGAATCGACTGATAGAGGGACTGCGAGGAGAAAGCAGCCATAAAGAACTGCTTCAATTGAAACCCATCCTCCAGAAACTGAAGGCCGAAGGACAGGAAAAGGAGGTTGAAAAAACCCTTTCAAAAGCCTCCGAACCCGTTGATTCGGATTTCTTTCTCTTAAACAAAAAAGGGGAAGCGCTTGCCGGACAAAAGGGCATGCTGCTGAACCGGCAAAATCCAGAAAATCTCAAAAACGTTTTTCTGAACCTGCGCCACAAGATGGACCCCCAAAAACCTTATACGTCCCATAAGAACCCTGAAGATCAAAAAATTTATTACGCGCTGCCACTGGACAATGAAGGTCTGCTCCTGGTCAAAGTCATCGAATTTGAAGTCTTGAGAAAGGAAATGACATCCCTATTGGGAAGCATCCTTATTTCCAGCCTGGTGGTCCTTTTCATCGCATTTTACCTGAGTTACCGTTTGGCGGAAAACGCTTCGGCTCCCCTTAAAAAGCTGGAGGAGGTTGCGGACAGAATCGCCGATGGGGATATCTCCTGTCCGGTTAATGTGATTACCGGAGATGAAATCGGTGCGTTATCCTGCAGTTTCCTCCGCATGCAGCAGGAACTCAGCAAACTCTCCCAACAGGCCAACAATATTGCCTGCGGAGACCTGACAAGCCAAGTGGAATTCAAAGGCGATCTTGGCAAAGCTTTTAACCAGATGCAGACCGACCTCTCCGAAATCATTGTTCAGGTGAGAGAAGCGATTCTCAAAATCAGCACCGCCTGCAACCAGATCCTCGCAAGCTCCGAGGAACAGGCATCGGGCGCTTCAGAACAGGCGGCAAGCGTGGGGGAAACCACCGCCGGCATCGAAGAACTTTCCGCCACGGCGGGTCAAATTGCGGAAAACAGCGATATCCAGGCCGGCATGGCGGAATCCACTCAGCAAAATGCCGAAGAAAGTGCCGGTGCCATGGACGAAGCGGCCGCATTGATGGAAAATATTCGACACCACACGGAAAAAGGGGCCGAGCAAATCATGAGTCTGGGGGAGAAATCCCAACAGATCGGAAAGGTCCTGGCCATCATCAATGAAGTGGCGGCCGAAACCAAAATGCTCTCTTTGAACGCCGCCATTGAGGCCAGTAAGGCCGGTGAAGCGGGAAAAGGGTTTACAGTGGTGGCCTCCGAAATTCGTAAACTGGCCGAAAATGTGGTCAAATCAACCGGTAGCATTGAAGAAATCGCCAGAGAAATTCAAACAGCGGCCAATGGGTCGGTCATGGCCGCTGAAGAGAATGTCAAATTGGTCAAAGCAGGCGCGGAAAAACTGATCCGCGTTGAAAAAGCCATGCAGGAAATTGTCACAATGGCTGAACAGACCACCGATTCAGCCAAGCAGGTCTCCATGGCCACAGGCCAGCAAAAGGGCGCCAGTGAACAGGTTGTACTGACCATGCACGAACTGTCGGATGTGGCCCAACAAATGGCTGCCGCCGCCGGAGAGACCACGCAATCCGCTAACAGCCTGACGCAAATGACGGAAGATTTAAAAACGATTATCTCCAGATTCAAACTGGAGGGATGACATGAAACCCACCCATGGGCCGTCCGATGGGGGAAAAATCTCCCGGATCCCGCCTGAATTCCAGGAATTCCTGCCCAGTTTCGTCGGCTCCGCCAGGGAGCATATTGATGCCATTGACCAGGGATTGCTCGAACTTGAAAAAAAGGGATTATCCGCTGAAGACGCCATCAAGAACATCTCTCGCAATGCCCACAGCCTAAAAGGTGCCGCCATGACCATGGGCGTAGATGAGATGGCGGATCTTTGCCACAGCATGGAAGACCTTATTCGGGAAATCCAGGAGGGACGAACCGGGGCTAAACCCGAAGTTTTTGACGTTCTCTTCCAGGCCAATGATACCAACAGTACCATTTTAGAAAGTCTCACCGCCTCATCAACCGTTTCAGTTGATATCACCACCATCCTCAGTCGCATCCAGGGGATGATCTCCTCTGGAGAATGTATTCCGGCACCATCCGTTTCAGGATCCGGCCTTGAAAAATCCGGGAGCGCCCCCACCTCTAACCGGATCTCCTATGACTCGGTACGGGTGCCGACAAAAAAAGTGGATCGTTTTCTGAACATCGCCGTTGAACTGGTGATCACCCGCAACCGGATGCAAAGTTTTCAAGAAAAGCTGGATGCGCTGGAAGAAGTACAGAAGAAAGAACAATCGGAACTGATCCACTTGGCCCGGAATCTCGAAAACCATTCCGCCAATCTCTCTTTTTCTGCCTTGTCCATGGAACAGTTGCACCATCTCAATCAAGAGGGCCAGGAACTCATGGAACAATTTTCCGAGGGCTTCCATGAATCCGTTGATGTCCTCAGTCGACTTGTGGATGAAACCCAGCAACTGGTTATGGACATTCGCATGCTTCCCATTTCCCTGCTTTTCAACCCCTTTTCCCGATCCGTTCGAGATCTGGCACGTGAAAGAAACAAGGCGGTTGACCTGGTGATTGAAGGGGAGGAAACACGAATTGATAAACGGGCCATTGAGGAATTGAGCGATCCCCTGATGCACCTGCTCAGAAATGCCATCGACCACGGAATGGAATCCATTGAGGAACGAAAAGCGGTCCATAAAGATGAAACCGGTAAAATCATACTTCGGGCGTTTCAGGATATTGATAAGGTCATTATTGAAGTGATTGACGATGGACCCGGTATCGACAGAAACCGCATCACGGAAAAAGCACTGGAAAAAAAGTTCCTTACTGAAGAAGATTCAAAACACATGCTGGACGCCGAAGTATTCGATCTGTTGTTCCTGCCCGGTTTCAGCACGGCGAAAATGGTTACCGAATTATCGGGACGCGGTGTCGGCATGGATGTGGTCAAAACCAATGTTGAAAAACTGAACGGCTCAGTGGAAATTTCCAGCCAGGTGGGGCAGGGAACCGTCGTGCGGATCGCCCTCCCTTTGACGCTGGCCACCACAAGGGCTTTTCTGGTCCGATGTTCGAACCATATACTGGCTGTGCCGGTTTTTTCCGCCCTTCAGGTATTGCGGTTATTGCCCGAAAACATTCAAACCATCAAAGGCCGTGAAGCCATCTACTGGCAGGGGGAGATTATCCCCGGCGCCAGACTGGATGCGACCCTTGCTTTCCCTGAAGTGTCGTCAAAAGACCCGGATGGAAAAATATCACTTCTTCTCTTGAAACATGGCGGGAAAAAAATTGCCTTTCAGGTGGATGACATCATGGGGGTGGAAGAAATCGTCATGCGAAATCTGGGCAGTCATCTGGGAAGGCTTCCCGTTTTTTCCGGAAGCAGTATCCTGGGCACTGGAGAAATTGCGTTGATCGTTGACGTTTCCAGGCTGTTTACAGCGGCGCAGATTAAAGCCGGTAACATTTTCCTTGAACGTAATGCGTTTAAAGCCGCTTCCGACAACCGTCAGAAGATACTGCTGGTTGAAGATCAAATGACCACACGCCTGCTGGAAAAAAGCATCCTGGAAGCGGCAGGCTTTCAAGTGGAAACCGCTGAGGACGGAACCATCGCCCTCGAAAAGCTGAAACATACCCCTTTCGACCTGGTCATAACCGATGTTCAGATGCCGAAAATGGACGGCTTCACCCTGACCGCAACATTGAAAAAAGATGAACGTTTCTCCCACATCCCCATCATCATCGTCACCTCGCTCGAAAGGGAAGAGGAACGGAAACAGGGCCTTCAGGCCGGTGCGGATGCATTCCTTCTGAAAAAGAGTTTTAACCAGGAATCGCTGATTCAGACCATCCGAACACTGATTGGCTGAGAGGCGTGTAATTCACCATTAGAGAACCCTTTTTTTGGCAAACCATCATGGTCGAAGTCCTTATTATTGATGACCTGAAATCCGCTCGGGAGATGATCCGGGATATCCTGATTTCCGATCCCCATATCCACATCTGCGGAATGACCGACAACGGAAACGATGCGGTAAACATGGTGAAGAGGCTTCACCCCCACCTGATCATTCTGGACTCCCATCTGAAGCAAACCAGTGGATATGAAGTGGCTGAAAAAATCATGCAAGTCAGACCGACACCCATTATCATGGTCACGACCGCATCAGATGCGCTTGTGAACGGGCCGGACCGAATGTTTGGCTGTGGCGTGCTGGATGTTATTGAAAAGGGAGACCTCTACCGCTGGAGAACACGTCCGGATGTGGCAGCGAGATTTATCCGAAAAATCAAATTGTTGTCTAAAGTTAACCGGGTCTCCATCAAGGAACACTGCGAGAAAGCTGAAACCGGACTGAAAACCGCCGATTCCATCAGAAAGGATTCAGTCAAGGTCACTGCACCCAGGAAAAATGCGAACAGAATAATCGCCATTGTATCCTCCACCGGAGGCCCCAATGCGCTTTTTAAAGTGCTTCGAGATCTGCCCGCCGGTTTTCCAGTCCCCATCCTGATTGTACAACACATGAGCCCCGGGTTTATCCATGGACTGGCGGAATGGCTGGATCATGAAGACCACATACGGGTTCGCGTGGGCGAAGATAAAGACGTGCTTTTGCCCGGGGAAGCTCTGCTGGCACCTGATAATATGCACCTCACAATTGATGGAAACCATCGGGTCAAACTAATTGATGAGCCCCCTTTGGGAGGCCACAGGCCTTCCGGAACCACGCTGTTGAAATCCATTGGAGAACACTATGGCAGGCAGGCTCTGGGCGTCATCCTGACCGGCATGGGAAGTGACGGCGCCCAGGGCATGGCGGCGCTCAAAGCAGCCGGCGGAAAAACCATCGCCCAGGACCAGAAGACCAGCGTCATCTTCGGCATGCCCGGAACCGCCATCAATCTGGGCGCGGTGACGCAGGTACTACCGCTTTCAAAAATTGCTTCGGCCATCGTAAGATTTGCAAAAACAGGCCTGTGAGAATTTACATTCGCTGATGACAATGCCCTCCCCCAATAATCAACATCTCAATTCTCTCTGCAACCGCATTACGCTGAAATCAGGCATCGGCTTCGATGAACGGAAACGGAAACAGCTTGAAGAAATTGTAGGAACCCGTTGTAAGATATTGGGGTTGAATCATATCAGCGACTATTACAAACTGCTCCGCATACCCTCCGTCAAGGGGCGGGAATTCAGCACATTAATGGATATTCTGACCATCCAGGAGAGCTTTTTTTTTCGCCACAAAGCCCAGTTTCATGCCCTGCGCCATTTCTGCCTGCCCCCGCTTATAGACAAAAAAAAGCCGAATCACGGAAGAATCAATATCTGGAGCGCAGGCTGTGCCAACGGTGAGGAAGCCTATTCCATCGCCATGCTCATTCGGGACCTCGTTTTTGATGATTTTCAAATGAAATTTTACATCAAAGGTACGGACATCAGCCGCCAGGCACTCCGGAAAGCGACGGAAGGGGTCTATACGGAACGGGCGATTCGGGGCCTCGCCCCCCATTACCTGGACCGCTATTTCACAAAACAGAAAGACCGGTATCATTTGTGTGCGGACATCAAAACAATGGTAGATTTTGAATACTTCAACCTGTCCGAGGAACCTTTTAAAATGGATACCATGCCCCGGTGGGACATTATTTTCTGCCGGAACGTGATCATCTATTTCACCCGGAATTACAGCCGGAAACTGATGAAAAACTTCTATGCATCAATGGCTGACGGCGGCTTTCTCTTCGCCGGGTTTTCCGAAACCATGCGCTATTTGAATGACGACTTTATCCCCATCCAGATGGATGACGCGTTTATCTACCGGAAACCGTTACCCGAGCACGCCCTAAAATCTGCAACAGCCTCCCGATCAAAATCCATAAAAAAACATTTCCAAAAAAGTCCTTCCAAAAAACCGATCCTTTCAACCAAAGACACCCGACGAATCACAACCGGAAAGGTTGAAATCCATCCCCCCCAAACCGTTCCTCAGCCCACGGAAATTGAGAACACCGCTATAACCCCATCAAAATCTCTTGACGAGAATTTATCGGTTGCGCGTGAACTCGCAGACAAAGGCGAAACCATTGCGGCCGTGACCATTCTGGACAACATCATCCGGCAGGACCCCCTCCATGCTCAAGCCTATTTCATGCTCGCCATGATCCATGGCGACGCCGGAAACCCGGATCAATCAAGCCATTTTCTCAAAAAAGTCATCTATCTTGAACCCGAAAATCCGCTGGCCCGTCTTCACCTGGCAGATATATTCAAAACAGCATCACGAAAAACAGATGCAACCAGGGAATACGCCAATGTCATCTCGCTGTTGGAAAACCGGAAAAATCTGGAAGAAGAAGAATTCGGCGACGGCTTTACCGGCCAGGCTATTCTGAATGCCGCCCGCGCGCATTTGAAAATGATTGCGGCAAATTCAACGGCATAATTATACGAAGAGATCCAAAGCCAATGATCATTTGTGCGTTTCCATCCGGGGTCATAAAGGCGCGCCGCACCTGGAAAGCGGATGAAGAACACCAGAGGTAGTAGGTGCCCGGATCATTCAAATGGAAGATATTTTTCACTATTTTGCAAATATTCCTTATCGCGGTTCACGAGGAGACAAGGGTCGGGCGATTTTCGATGATGACCAGGAACGGAAGGTATTTCTTTAGGCGTTTGGAGAATGTACCACAAAATCATCTCCCATTATCCCCTTGACCAATAGCTGGCGATTCTTTATACTCGGTTCCATAACAGCGAAGTGACACACCAGCCATATTGCTTATCAATCAACGGAGAAAAATGCTATTTCATTTTAAACAAACCGGTTTTTTGTTATGCTCGATTCTCTCCTTGTTCCTGGCGCTTACCGGTTGCACCACTGGCTCCCATCAACAAAACACCGTATCCAACCCATCTACGGAAACCAAGCCTTCCAAAGACACACCCATTGCGAGTCCATCGACCGCACCACCTGATCCATCCTCGAACCTTTCCGCTGCCTATGGCCATATGGAAGAAACCGCACACCATTTTCCGGAAATGGACGTCAGTGATGACTTTTTTTCACATCTTGAAAATGGAGAGAACCACACGTCATTTGCCCGGTCGGACAAAGTGGAAAAATCGAACCAGGAGCTGCTCGATTCCGCCCTCGAATTCTGCAATGCGTCCAATGATTTCTGGGAGCAGGGAGATCTTGAAAATGCCATTGACGCACTGGACGAATCCTATTCCATTATATTGAGAATCGATCCTAACAAATCACCGGAAATTCAGCAACAGATAGATGATTTGAGATTCACCATTTCCCAACGAATCCTGCAGGTCTATTCCTCCCGATTCACCGTTTTAAACGGTAATCACAAGGCTATTCCACTGGACATGAACCCCCATGTGAAAAAAGCCCTGGATCTGTATAAGGGGCGTTATAAAAAATCCTTTCTGGTAGCCTACCGCCGATCTGGAAAATATCGTCCGTTTATCGTAAAACGCCTTAAAGAAGCGGGCCTGCCCGAGGAACTCTCCTGGCTTCCCCTGATTGAAAGCGGCTTTAAGCTAAGGGCCCTTTCACGGGCCCGGGCGCTTGGCATGTGGCAATTTATCGCCTCCACCGGTTACAAGTACGGTCTGAAGCGGGACCGGTGGATAGACGAAAGGATGGACCCGGAAAAATCAACTGATGCCGCCATCGCATACTTGAAGGAGCTTCACCAGATTTTTGGCGACTGGGATACGGTCCTCGCCGCCTACAATTGCGGTGAAGGCCGCGTGCTGCGAGTCATCAATTCCCAAAAGGTCAATTATCTGGACCATTTCTGGGATCTCTACACACGACTTCCCTCTGAAACAGCTTTCTATGTCCCCAAGTTTCTCGCGGTACTGCATATTATCAATGACCCTAAAGCGCACGGTTTTGTGCTGCCACCGGTGGACAAACCCATGAAGACGGAGACCGTTACCATTGACAGACAGGTTTCCCTGAAATCAATGGCAGAGCACATCGGTGTTTCACCCGGCGTTTTAAAACAGCTGAACCCCTCGCTCAAACACCGCACAACCCCTCCCCGGCCTTACGCTTTCAGGGTTCCCAAAGGTAAACGGGAGGTCATCCTGGCCAAGCTGAGTCAGATGCCGGACTGGTGCCCGCCTCCGCCACCTGTTCGAACCAAAACCAAAGGCCGCACAATTACGCACCGCATCAGAAAGGGTGAAACCCTATCAACCATTTCCCGCCGGTATGGTACCAGCGTAAAATCGATCATGCGGGCCAACGGTCTGAAAAGCAGTCGATACATCAAAGTGGGGTGGCGGCTCAAAATACCCGTCAGAAAAAGATATGCTTCCACCCGGAAAACCGCAGCAACCGCTATTTCTTCAAAAAAAGGCAACCCGAAGGCGTGTCCTGTACCTCGGCGGTATGCGGTTCGAAAGGGGGATTCTCTCTGGAAAATCGCTAACCGTTTCAGGACCACCACCAAGGCCATACGGACCGCAAACAGGATGTCCGGTACCGCATTGAGTATCGGTCAGGTCCTTATCATTCCCAACCCTCCCACCACCAGCGGAAAAGCCAAAACAGCTTCTTACAAGGTTCTGAAAGGAGATTCACCCTATATCATTGCTCAAAAACACCAGATGGATCTCTCTACTCTACTGAGATTGAACCGGCTGACCCCTCGAAGCACCATTTTTCCCGGACAGGTTCTCCTGGTCAAAGCGAAGTAATCGTATACAAAACGATTTCGACCACCTCATTAAAGTCCCCGCATACGTAATCCGGTTTCGGATCCCCCGGCGCCATTGTTGATTCACCCCCATTGGTCAAGAGGACTGTCGTGGCACCGGCCTTATTTCCCGCAATCACATCAAACCTGTAATCTCCCACCACTATCAACTCCTCGGCAAGACATCCCATGTTTTCCGCCGCTTTGAAGACCCCTTCGGGTGAAGGTTTCGGCAGAGCCGCTTCACGGGTGATCACCACATCAAAATCACGGGATTCAATGCCGTCAAATTTTCTAAGAGCGGAAGCCACTGACTTAAAACTGTTACGGGTAATGATGCCGATGGGAACACCCCGCATTCTTAACCTGGAGAGACACGCCTCCGCACCCTGATTGGGGACGGATAACCGTGCGGCCTCCGCCTCATGCCCCTCAAGAATCCCAGTGAGAAGGGCCTGTTTTTTCGGCGGTTGCAGCTTGATGTACTCCAGAATCGCCTCATCATGAGGACATCCAATCTCCTGTTTGATGGCCCGGAAATCGATGGCGCCAGGTTGCGTGAGCGTGCCGTCGAAATCGAACAAAACCCCTTTCATATGGAATCCCCTGCTCTTTCTCGCTGCCAATGCGATGGTGGCAGGCGCCTAGTTCTTTTCCATCTTTAAGTGGCAGCCCCCGCATTTTCTGTAAGGACCCGTTTTCATCACTTTTTTCGCCAGGTCTTTGTGACATCCTTTGCACTGGTAGTGAAAAGCCTTTTGAAGCATGATTTTGTTATGCTCTTTATTCTTTGGGTCGTGGCACTGATTGCACCGTTTTGTCTCTCCCCAGGGAACCCAGACATTCTGACCATCTTTGTAATCGTGATGACAATCCCAGCAAAACAGCCGGTATTGGTACACATGCTTTTTATGGGTGAATTCCACCGGTCCTTTTCGTTTCTTTTTATACCCCTGGTTATTCAGCAGGATCAGGTTGAGATTTCCCGGATCTGCCTTTGCTTCATCACCGGATGAAATTCCAGCTGTCTGAGTCTCAGCTTCAACCGTCGGCACCAGCCATCCGGTAAAGACCGGAACCATCAATAACAACAGAAACAACAATTTCAAAAATGCTTTTCGATCCATCGCCACCCCCTCATTATCGTTATAAAGTTTAGGGTTTTCGCACCCACTACCGAGTATTCTATCTGTAGACCTCGTCATGAGTGCTGATATAAGTGGAATAAGAAAGCACTTCAGGAAAAGGAACCAGGGTCTTTTTTCGCTTCCTGATCCTGAAATAGTGCGTATATCCCGCATCACGGGCCAGCTGAAGGGCCGCGGAAAAGTCTTTTCCAACGTCCTGGGGGCTGTGGGCATCCGATCCGAAACAGATGGGGATATCCCTTTCCCGTGCCAGGGAAACGATCAAGGGCGATGGATAAATTTCACCCACGGGTTTTCTGAGCCCCGAGGTATTTAATTCCATGCCCATTCCCGACGCCGCTACCCGATCCAGGACCGGCTGCACCATCTCCTTTAGATCTTTCTCCGATGGCCGGTACCCGAATTTCTTGGGAATATCCAGATGGCTCACCGCATCGAAAAGCCGCGTGTCCACCAATTTTGCCACCAGTTTGAAATAGGCACGCCAGGTACCGGCGATATCCACCGAATTCCACACCTGCTTCACGTCCGGGTTATCAAAACCCCAGTCATCAATGAAATGCACTGAACCGAGCACGAGGTCAAAATCCTGGATCTCAAGCCATTTTTCCAGGAAAGTCTCACACCCCCTGTAATAATCAGCCTCTATGCCAAACAAAACATGCGGCAACTGATGATCCATCTCAGCACCAACCATCTCCTTATATGTGCCAAATTCGTTAAGATGCATACGATGATTCGAATCGTATCCATCCGGATTAGGGGCATGATCCACAAAGCAGATTTCAGGGATTCCAATGGCGGCGGCAGCATCCCGGTAGCCAGCGACTGTTCCTTCCGCGTGTCGGCACAAAGTTGTGTGCATATGGTAATCCGGCAATTGATTTCCATGCGGTTTCGCCCCATGAAACACATTGTCTTCCGCGCAGTTCATTTCAATATGACTTCCTCGATATGTCGATGCCATCGGGATTATTCCACTTTGGAACCAGCTTTTACGCGCCGCTTGTCCCTGACGTAAAGCTGATCACCGCCCACCAGTTTTGTCTCAAAAATATCGATGGCCCGAATCAGATCGCCGAGTTTTTTGTATCCGTAATTCCTGGCATCAAAGGATG